>JAFZGE010000128.1 GCA_017555545.1 Alistipes sp. | reverse complement strand
GATGACATTCAGCTACCCCGAGGAGTTTCAGATAGAGAGGTATATGGATGAGGTGACAGAGTGCACCGCAGGCGAGGAGAGCTCCACGGATGATAGAGACCTCTTTATCGCCCTGCGCCTCGATGACAAGCGTATGCACCGCTCGATAATGGGGTCGTTTGTGCCCGATGAGGTGATTAAGTAGACACAAAAAAGAGGATGTCTCAACAATGGAGATTATTCGTTCGACAAACGCAAAGCTCGGCAACTTGTGATTTCTTGTGATAGCGATATATTTGCAACCAATCATATATCAAGAAAGGATGATTCCGCCGGGATCATCCTTTCTTTATTTAGATTTAAGTTTACCCAATCTCATTACAATAGCAGTTTGGCTTCTACCCATTTTCAAGGCAATCTCCTTGATTGTCTTCCCCTCATTATGTAATGCAATTAAGAAATCATCTTCGCCACGAGTCCATCTTTTCTGCGAGTTTGGATGCTTCTCATAGCTTCTATTATTGACTTTTTCTGGATGTAAAAATTCATCAACAAATACAGATGGAGACTTATAATCATACATGACAAAAGTCTTAATCTTTGCACGTGTTATTGCCACATAAAATAGCCTTCGCTCCTCGCTAAATGGGAAACGGTCACTTTGGGTAAGAACATAATTCAGCACAGGGTCATCGCTTACCATAGAGGGAAATCCATAAGTATCCCTATTACATTGTAGCAATATTACATAATCAGCCTCCAACCCCTTTGATTTATGTGCTGTAAGAAACTCTATTTTTCTCTCCCCAATGACATAGTAGAATTTATCATTCTCCTTTACACACTTGTAATATCCTGATAGATATATGTCATCAAAAGAGTATCGTCCCAACAAAAATACACTTTTATCCTTTGGAATGTAGGATACGATTTGCTCTAAGCGACTACAGTACGAACTATTATCATACCCACAAAATGCTAATTCAGTCTTAGCTTCTCTATTGAATGGATGTATCTGCTTGGTGATTTGTGCAGTATTGCGCTGTATAAAATTGGCAGATAGAGATACCAAAGGCTCTCCAAATCTATATGTAGTCTCTATCTTATTTATTTCAGTTAGTCCAAAATAGTCTGCAAACTGATTAAAAAGAGACATATCACTACCCGAAAAGCGGTATATAGACTGCCAATCATCACCCACACAGTAAAGTTTTGCTAAGGTTGTTCCCTTGCGTAGTGCTTTCAAGAAATTATATCTATCTACTGATATATCTTGGAACTCATCAACTATAATATAATCGTATTCGGCAATACTCATAGTATTGCACAAATTTGTAGCCTGAATTATCGCATCGGTAAAATCTATCTGTCCTCGCCGTTTAAGCTCCTGTTCGTATGCGGTATAAATAGGCAAGAAAAGATCTTTTACAATAAACCCACTGCGCTTGTCCCTATTGGACTCTATCATACGCAAAACCTCGTCTACAGATTTGCAACTTGTTTTTAAGAGCGTTACAAAGGTAGCTATAAGACGTATTAAAGCCTTCTCGCGCTTACTTCCCTTTGGCAGAACCAACTCGTACAACTCTTCATCAGGAACTTCTATAATAGGTACTCCTGCACCGTGAAGAAGCTCCTTAAGCTTATCCGTAATATTAAACGACTGAAAATCTGCACTGGTTGTCGTTATGAGGGTTGTTCCATGCTTTTTATGAGCCTCAACCTTCCATGTTATACCATCGTTGTACAACTTATTTGCCTCTTCGTATGATATGTTCTTATCCTTTGCAAACCACGCAGGAACTAAGCCCTGTTCATTTATGCCAAAGTGCTCTAAATAAATACGCTTCGTCTCACCAAAGTGGGGATAGTAAATTGAAAAATCGGGATGGTATTGCGAGTGCTTTTCATCGGCTAAGTCAAATTCGTATGGCTCTTCATATCTAAATTTAATTCCTAATTTAGATAAAGCGAAACATATTTGTGCCTCTTGTTCGCTACGCACATAGATAGTTCGACCATCCATATCTGGTAGCATCGCCTTAATCTCTTTCTTTTTGAGCTCCGATAATTGCTCACGACGCTCGCTCTCGCTTACCTCGCTAACCGATTCTATATTTTGATAATCAGCAAAATACTTAATTACACTGTTTTTATAGGCTGTTGTATTTGTGAGACTTCTAAAAGATTCGATGAAAACAGAGTCTGTATTATCGCATACAGAGGGTTTCGCTCCCGTAGCTTTACCGATAATATCAAGAGCTAATTTATGGAAAGTATATCCTCGCAATCCAAGCGTATCAAGTCGCTCTGTAAGTTCCGCAGCAGCCTTATTTGTATAACTAATAAGGAGTATTCTTTCGGGGCGAATACCCTTTATGTTAGTAAGATATTTTACCTTGCCAATAATAGATGATGTCTTACCACTACCTGCACTACTTACAACTAAGCAGTTATCCTCTTCCGACACAATAGACCTTCTTTGCTGTCTATCCAAAGGGTATTTGAGACATGTGTCAAAAAACTGTTTATGGGTATCTAATATGGCATTAATACAGGTGTAGTTATGTTCTGCTATTCTCTTATCGAGTGTAGAGCATTCATCTATAAACACCTCTATGATAGTTGGGAATTTTATCCCTAAACGTTCATGTAAAGCACGACTATTCAATGCCTTATGATAGGTTGGAAAATAATGATTTTTGAAAAGTTGAATATCTGCAAGTGAGATGACCTTATTTTCAAAATTTGTCTCTATCTCAGATTTGACATTGAAGTCAAATTCTGCCACCGAGATAGGAGATGTGTTACGATCCTCCTTGGAATAGTGTGCAATTTGTATTATCTCATTGGTAAGTTGTGCAGCTTTCTTACGAGCATAATTACGCCTGATAGCCATCACAAACATGGCTATGACAACCGCAACAACGCTAATGACCGCGATAACAAGAAACAACGAGATCATACAAAATGTATGTAGATATTTTATTAACAAGAGCCTGTCTAACAATCAAACAAGTTAGACAGGCTCTTTCTTATTATATATTGCCTTGGGTTAGCACTGTGTCAAGAAGCTCAACGACACACGATTAAACTCATCCTTATTATCTACATTGCAGACATGACCAGCATTGTGAATGATGCTGAGCGAGACATTCTCGTTGTTGCTGTTCTCAACAATCGAACGAACATTCGAAAGGAAGAGACGGTCATCCTCACCCATGATGTAGAGCGTAGGAACGAGAAGCTCCTGACGAACAAGGTGTTTGATGTAACCATCAGCGATTGACACCAAGCCCATCCACTGCATGAAACCATCGTATGTAACCTTCTGTGCGCAGCGCAAGAAGAGGTTCTTTGATGCTGCATACTTCTGCTGTGGGATGATTGCATCAGCCAACAAACGCTTTACAATGGCAAAGGGAAGCACACGTCTGAAGACACGAACGAACTCGAACAAGAGTCGTGTCATCACACTAAGACATGTCACGGCACCCACCAAGACCATGCTGTATGCACGCTCGGGGGCCATCTTTACCAACGCATGAGCAATAATGCTACCAAGTGAGAGACCCACGAAGTGAGCCTTCTCGATGCCGAGATGGTCTACTACCTCCAAGACCTGGCGCGCAGCCATGTCGAAATCGAACGAGGTAGAAAAAACCTCCTGCTGATTTGAGTCGCCATGACAAGCAAGGTCGACGAGAAGTAGATTAAAGTGGCGCGAGTACTCCGAAATCTGCTTGTACCACACCTCCATATTACCTCCCGCACCGTGAATCATTACGACCCACTTTGCATCTGGAATATTATTGAATGTTTTGTAATTAAGCATATCTGGTTTCTCCTAAGGTTGTGGGCGCAAAGATAGGCATTATTTATAACATTAGCACGAAAAACAGCCACTATTTTCCAAAAAAACCATCCAAAAGCCCCAAAAAAATAGATTTCATGGGATATTTACCACTATTTTTACGCCTCCTCACAATTTTTCTCGCACGCTAGGATGTGCCATATTTTGGCACACAATTATAATATTTTTGTGTCGTAAACATAAAAAAATGAGATAATATGACACATTCAGACATGACTCACGTGAGCAGAAAACCAGGCAAAGATGGATGGCACAATCTAACTGTAGACAGACACCGCAAGGCGATAAATGGTCGATACAAAACCAAGCACCAGATAACCATAGAACTGGGCGAGCCCTACACCGAAACGATAACCATTGAGAGCACGGAGCCCTTCGCAGATGTCGATGATTTCGCACGAGAGATACTCATCGCAGCGAAGTACCGCCACCAAGCACGCCGCAAACAGTTTATCGATGATAATCGAGAGATACTACGCACCACGATAGTGCCCCTATGGCTTGAGCGCGAGGCATTTTGTGCAGAGGAGAGAGCAAATGTTGAGAACCTACGCAAGGAGTCCAAGCGCAAGCTCGCCGCTGGACTGCGCGATCTAAAGTCACACAACGCACTTGTCATCGCCCTGAAAGGTGCTACAAAGGATGATGAGTACAACGCAACGCTCAACTACTACAACCGACGCATCGACCGCGAGTTGGAGAAGATTGGAGCATCGGAGGGATTTAACCTTTCGCGCTACGACCTCAACGAACTATTCGACAGAAAATGGTGGGAGACCTCACTACAAATCAATGAGTACCGCGACAAAAATAGACTCGATGTTTTATCAAAAGTGAAGCTCGAAATGGGGTATTTCAATAGCCTATATAGCCTGGAGCCGCACAACCCCACCACCGAGGATATACTCGGCAACTACGACGCGATTGTTACTGCGGGATTTGGCGATATTATACTTGCCGCAGCGCTCAAAAAGGGTGATGGGATCGGCGCCGTAATGGCAATAGATGATGAACAGGGACGCCGCGCGTTGCGCCACCTTGTGGGCGAAAAACGACTCGCTACAATGCTCCCTAAACGGGTATTCAACGCCATCACACGTCACGAAACTCCCGAACTAAAAGACATCAGCTATCACGCAAATACACAGAAAGATACACTTATCATCGAATAACGTGATACCGCTATGAAACACTACCTTGAACTAAGCGACGGCACCTGCATCGAGGCATACCTCAAAAGCGAACTTCCTGAACATATTACGCCAGACACATTCGAGCCAGATACCACGGGTGAATTCCTGCAAATGGGGACAAAGCCAAAGCGATTTAAGCGAAATACCACTTGTACGACTGAGGCAGAGTTAGCCCTATTTTTGAAGTATGCCCACCGCCTTATTGAGAAAGGAGATGAGATCCTCGGAGATAGCCGTATGTTCCTCGCCCCTCTACCCATACGCAACGGTTTGGCATATTTAGGCACGTCGGGAATGCGCAACCCCACGCTCGGCGTATATATCGAGTGGTGGCGCAACAACGAAGCAGCCTGGGCGGATGATAAGTCGGGCACGAAGCAACCGCTATACTATATAGCAGGCAGCCCACTTAGCGGCTGTAATAAGTGCGCCTATATTGGTTCGGACGGCGAGGGGCACACCACCTCTGTGCCGCACTTTAGCCGCGTATGGAGCACCTTTGCAAAGCTCAACACCCACTACACCGAAGCCAAGCAACTCTTCGATGCCTACACGCTCAAGGAGGTGATTGAGAGACTGTTATAAAAACAAATCGGTGAAACACATCTAACAGTGTCTCACCGATTTACTTGTATAAGCCTACCCCTCCAGCAGGTCGAGAAGGTTGGGAATGGAGCCGTTGCAGTTGTAGAGTGCGAGGGTAATGGCGTAGTGGCGTTTGTCACCTTTACGTTCGAAGACGGAGAGCGCCTTATTGAGCAACGCATCCGAGCCCTCAACAACATCTATCGGGTTGAAAAGCGAGCCCTCAGCATCGATATTCGGTTCGAACACCTCCCTACGGTAGGACATTGCAGCAAGCATGGTGCTCACGAGGGCAATGGAGAAGTCATCAATGCTCTTATCGAAGCGGCGTTCGCTACGCATAGGGTGGCTAAACGAGGGCGTTCCAGCCTCCTCCATATCGTTCTGCCCGAAACCTGGCAGCCACGCAGCATCGTAGTCGATAAGGCGAAATGTGCCATCGGGCTGCAACACGATATTCTCAGGTTTGATGTCGCCATGTGCCGCCGCACCGCGCAGTATATCGAGAGCAAAGGCATCGAAGCGCGCAGAGAGCGTGCGGTAGTCGGTTTTAGGGTCACCAAAGAGCCTGTCAAGTGTGCATCCCTCGACCCACGGCGTAGCCACAACATCGGCATACTCCACCCTACCAAGCAGGGTGTATACTGCGAGCTCTGCCTCGCGGTACGCATCGCCATAGATAGCCCTTGCATTGTGGCGGTGGCGTGGGTAGCACTTAAGCGAATACTCCGTTCCCGCCAACTTACAACGACACACCACAGCGTTATTACCCACGAATATTGCATCGGGAGTAATAGGCTGTGGTGTTAGCGTTCTAAAGGTGACAGCACCCCTACGAAAGGTATTTAATACATCAAAGAGTGTTGCCACGGTGGTATAGGTGTTACTCTACGACCTTCAAGAGCTCAACGAGCAACTTCCAGAACTTGTCTACAGTAGCAATCTCGAGGCGCTCGGTGGGCGAGTGTACGCCACGCAATGTGGGGCCGAATGAGACCATCTCAAGGTGAGGATACTTCTCAAGGAAGAGACCGCACTCCAAGCCTGCGTGGATAGCGCGCACCTTAGGCTCTGCGTCGAAGAGGCGACGGTAGCAATCTACAGATGTCTTGAGCAACTGTGAGTCGGGGTTAGGAGCCCAACCTGGGTAGCCATCAGAGTGCTCTACATCGAAGCCTGAAAGGTAGAATACTGACTCGATAGTCTGTGCTGCATAGAGCTTAGCACTCTCAACAGACGAGCGCTGTGATGTGGTAACAGTGATTTTCTGCTCCTCGTGGTTGAACTTGATAGATGCGAGGTTTGAAGATGTCTCTACGAGGCCTGGCATAGCGAATGACATAGCCAAAACACCGTTAGGAAGGCCTACGATGGTGAGAAGCAAGTAGCAGAGGTCGTCGTTAGACATAACAACTGCGGGAGCCTTCTCCACATCCTCAACTGCAAAGCGCATATCGGGCTCTGTGTGCTTGAACTCCTCCATCAAAGACTGACCGAACTCGAGGTAACGCTCCTCGAAATCCTCCTTAGACTCTGTGGGGACACCCACGATAGCGTATGCCTCGCGAGGAATAGCATTGCGCAAGTTACCGCCGTTGAAGTCGGCAAGAACAAGCTGGAATGTGTCGATAGCGTTGTAGAGGAAGCGAGCAAGGAGCTTATTAGAGTTTGCGCGACCCTTGTCGATATCATCACCTGAGTGACCACCCAACAAGTCACCTACCTCGAGGCGTACGAATGTATAGCCCTCGGGAGCCTCCTCAGTCTCGTACTGCATGTGTGCTACGGTGTCGATACCACCTGCGCAGCCGATGAACAACTCACCCTCATCCTCAGAGTCGAGGTTGATGAGGTATTTACCTGTAAGCATGCCCTCGCCAAGGCCGAAAGCGCCAGTAAGACCTGTCTCCTCATCTACAGTGAAGAGTGCCTCGATTGCGGGGTGCTCCAAGCTCTCATCGAGCAACACAGCCAACGCTGCAGCCATACCGATACCGCAGTCTGCGCCAAGTGTTGTACCCTCAGCATATACCCAACCATCCTTGATGAATGTGCGGATGGGGTCGTTCTCGAAGTCGAACTCTACGTCTGAGCGCTTCTCGCATACCATATCCATGTGTGACTGGAGGATTACTGCGGGGCGGTTCTCACAGCCTGCAGTTGCAGCCTTACGGATTACGACGTTGCCTGTAGCATCAGTCTCATGCTCGAAGCCATGCTTAACGGCAAACTCCTGAAGCCATGCGATAATCTTCTCCTCCTTCTTTGAGGGACGGGGAACGCGTGTGATGTCATCAAACTGCTCCCAGATAAGTTTGGGTTCCAACTCTCTAATTGTCATAGTTGTAATGTTTTAGTAGTTATACGTATTTGTATTTTATTATCTATTTCTTTCGCTCGAAAAGTGTCACACCACGCAACAATGGGTTGCGGCGACCAAGCAAGATTGAGTCGACCACAAGCAATAGAAGCGCTACACCAAGGAACCACATATACTCCTCATCGTACTCCTCGAAGTTACGGCGTGTAAGCTCGGTGCTCTCCATCTTATCTAACTGTGCGATGACCTCATCGAGACCGAAGTTGGCATTTGTAGAGCGAATATATACGCCACCCGTTGTTGAGGCGATATCGTTGAGCAGCTGCTCGTTGAGTTTCGTTACAACCATCTTGCCTGCCTCATCCTCAATCATCTTGCCGTTGACCTTGAGCGTAGTGCCCTCGGGCGTACCGATACCTATACAGCAGATAACGACACCCTCCTCCTTGGCGCTCTCAGCAACTGCCAACGCCTTGTCATCGTGCGCCTCGCCATCCGTAATAAGGATGATTACACGGCTTCGCGTGTTGCGCGTATTATTGGAAAAGGATAGCAGCGACACCTCGAGTGCCTCACCGATATCTGTGCCCTGGTTTGCTATTAGCGCGGGCGAGAGACGGCGGAGCTTCGACTCGGCCATCTTGTAGTCCGACGTAATGGGCAACAACACCTCAACATCATCGGCAAATGCCACGATGCCCACATGGTCATTTGTCATGTGGCGTGTAAGCTGCTGAATGGCGTAGCGCGTGCGTGCCATACGGCTGGGCTCGGTATCCTCGGCGAGCATCGAGTTAGAGACATCCACCGCGAGAACAATCTCCCTACCTTGTGTCTCTACGCTGCGCAGTTTTGAGCCTGTCTGTGGACGTGCCACAGCCAAGACCACAAAGCCTACGGCAAGGGCGAACAATACAACCTTTATCCAACCTCTCACAGCCGAGTAGTCGGGCATAAGCTCCTTGAGCGTCGCCTTATTACCAAAGCGGCGTAGTTTGCGCTGCGCCCAAAGGGTCATCACCCAGTAAACTACGATAATCGCAAGCACAAGGCACAACCACCACAATCGCTCAGGGGCGGCAAATTCAAATATAGCTAATTCACTCATCTAAAGCATGTTTTAGGGCAGGCGATTGAGCACCACCTTGTCAAAAATAAACTCTGCGACCAGGAGTAAGAGACCCACAAGAGCCCACACAAGGAACAACTCCTCGTAGGTCTGGTAGTTTGTCACCTGCACCTTACTTGTCTCAAGCTCGTTAATCTCGGCATATATCTCGCGCAACGCCTCATCGTTCACCGCGCGATAGTACTTACCACCCGTCATAGAGGCAATCTCGCGGAGGAGATCCTCATCGATCTCGACATCTGCCATTACGGTTGTCTGGTTACCAAACATATCTACCGCAGGATATGGCGCACGACCACGCGTACCGACACCAATAGTATAGACCTTGATGCCCATGTCGCGAGCAATCTCTGCTGCCATAAGGGGCGATATCTGGCCACGGTTGTTTACACCATCCGTAAGGAGGATTATGACCTTCGATTTTGCACTACTCTCTCTTAGGCGGTTGATAGCCGTTGCAAGACCATTACCTATGGCTGTACCATCTTCTACAATACCGCTGCGCAGACGCGAGAGCATGGTCTCGATTGTTGCCTGATCAGATGTTAGGGGCGCCTGTGTAAAAGCCTCACCCGCAAATGCCACAATGGCGATGCGGTCGCCACGGCGGTTTGCCACAAACTCTGCAGCGAGGTGCTTGGCCGAGGTAAGACGGTTGGGCGTGAAGTCGCGCGCAAGCATCGAACCCGAGATATCCATCGAGAGCACGATGTCGATACCGTCGGTTGTTGCCTCATGCTCCTGAGTGATGTTGACGGGGCGGGCAAGCGCCACGATAAAGAGCGCCATAGCCGTCAAGCGCAACACGATGGGTAGCGGGCGTAGCCAATATCTAAGTGTGCGGGGAGCGCGCTTACCACCGATTGTAGATACAGTGAGCGAAGCCTTGCGTCGCGCAACAAAGATGTAGTAGGCAGCCAAGAGCGGTATTAACACCGCGAGCCACAATATGTTAGGATACAAAAAAGTCATACTCTACCAATTCTTCTTTCCTGGGATTATAACGGCCTTCTTCTCATCACCGAGCTTATCCTGCGTCTTATCCTCTTCTGCCTGTATGGCATCAAGCAAGCGCTCCTTGTCGGGGCTTAGCTCCTTGGGTTGGGGAGCACCACCCTGCTGCTCATCGTTGTCACCCTCGCCATTGTTGCCATCGTTAGGATTGTTCTCACCCTCCTGCTCCTTAGGATCATTCTCACCCTGACCATTCTGCTTATCCTGCTGGTTATTGCCCTGCTGGTTGTTCTGGTTCTGGTCGGAGTTTTCGTTGTTTTGGTCATTCTCACCGCTACCATTCTGGTTTTGATCCTGATTTTGGTTCTGGTTCTGATCCTGATTTTGGTTCTGGTTCTGATCCTGATTTTGATTCTGATCCTGATTCTGGTTTTGGTTCTGCGATGCACGCATCTGATCTACAATGCGCTTGGTTAGCACATAGTTATACTTTGTCTCCTTGTCCGCGGGATTGAGACGCAATGACTCTCTAAAGGTGTTCAATGCCGCCTCATACTCCTGCTGCGAGAAGAGTGTCTCACCGAGGTTACGATAGATCTCGGCACGCTGCACATCTGTAAGCAGTGTATCTGCCGCAATCTTCTCGTAGAGGGCATTCGACGTCTCGTATGTTAGCTCAGCATCGTTGGGCGTGTTGGCCTTCTTCTGATAGTAGCCATTGGCACGATTATACAAAACCTCATATTTTGTTGAGTCCTTGAGGTAGGCCTCATCATACTTTTTGAGGCTGTTATTATAGTTGCGCGCCTCGAACTGCTTATTACCATCGCGCACCAATTTTCGCTCGGGATAGTACTGAGCCACAGCACTCTCGGGCAACATAACACCGAGAACTGCAAAGCATAGAGCGATGAATATGTAGTGTCGTTGTCTCATTAGTCTTCGATGTTTGTTGCAATGTTAATATCCTGCTTACCCTGATAGCGCTCATTATCCACAAGCTTGGTGTTCTCTACAAAGTAGAGTGCACGGCTGAGACTCTCCTCATTCTCCTCGGCCTCGGGCTCAGCCTTTGCAAACTTCACCATATCGGCCGTGCGGAGTATCGTGATTAGGTCAGTACGGCTCTGCGTGGGCATCTCATGGTCGCGCAACTCGGCAATAATCTCATCCGTAGTCATCTCCAAGGCTCCGATAGCCCAGCGACCCGAGATATAGGTACGCAAAATAGATGTCAAAGCGGTGTAGTATGCCTTAACCTTGCCCTTCTGCCATAGCTTGCGATGACCCAACTCCACGAGTGCCTTATTCGCCACAATATGTGCTGGAATCTTGGGTGCGGGGCGTGGTGTAGCCTTGCGTTTGCTCATATATCGAGCTATGAGCCATGCAATAAGCCATGCCAACAAACCGAAGAGTATCAAACCTATAGCGCCGTAAGTAACGTAGTCCTTAATCTCGGCAAAGATGAATGGGAGATCCTTCTGCGTGAAGATGCCAGTATCGCGCAACTTCTCGCGCGCAGCGACACTATCCACAACAGGAGCACCCGTAGTGGGGTCGGCAACCAAAAAGAGCGTGGTGTCGAGATCCTCGTAACTCTTGACATAGAGGCGCAGCGTATCCTGCGAGTAGAGCGTATCTGCCGCATCGCGATTCTTGCCAAAGTAGGCAATAACGGGCACGAAGGGTATCTCACCCGTCTCCATCACCGCCATGCGATAGCGCTTACGCAAAAAGACGCGGCGACCCTCGACCTTGAGCGTGTCGATGGGGTAATCCTCGATAACCTCAATTATGTCATCGTTATACTCCTTGTAGGTCGATATTCTCTGCTTCGCTGCTGCAAGCTTTTGCTCCTCCTCGGCGGTCAGGAGCTTGCCATATGTTGGTGCCACCCAGCGCGTAGCGATGTCCACCTCTACGTCGATGTTATAGTCGAAGTGGTCGCCCACCTCAACACTATCACGCGAGAGGCTACCGCTAACAACGGGCTCCTGGGCATGCAACTCTGTGCTACACGCCACAACCATGAACACCACTGCAAGGAGCACCCTAACACTATTTATAAATCGTTGATTCATCGTTGCTTAAACATCTTTATAAGCTCCACAACATAGTCCTTATCCGTTGCGACATTAGCCACATCGACACGATTCTGCTGCAACATGCTACGCATTGCCGAAGTGCGCTCGTCGTAGTTCTCAGCCCAGAAGCGGCGCACAGCACGCGATGAGGTGTCGAGCCACTCTCTGCGACCCGTCTCCGAGTCCTCAACCTCCACGATGCCGACATTGGGGAGCTCCCTGTCACGCTCATCGAAGACTCTGATGGCCATGATATCGTGCTTTGAGGATGCAATTTTGAGTGCATCATCGAGCTTCGCCATGTCGCTCTCGGCATTTATAAGGTCAGATAAGAGGAATGTTGTCGCACGCTTCTTATTTACGCCCACAAGGTAGCGCAATGCCTCCGAGATATTTGTCGATGTGCCCTGGGGCTCGAAGCCGACAAGCTCGCGGATGATCATCATAACGTGTGCACGGCCTTTCTTCGGAGGTATAAACTTCTCGACCCTGTCCGAGAAGAGTATGCAGCCCACCTTATCGTTATTCTTCGCTGCCGAGAAGGCGAGTGTTGCCGCAATCTCGGTGATTACGTTCTTCTTGGTATACTCCTTCGAGCCGAACATACGCGAGGGCGACACATCCACCAAGAGCATCATCGTAAGCTCGCGCTCCTCCTCGAAGACCTTGACATGTGCTCTGTCGGAGCGTGCCGTAACGTTCCAGTCGATATCGCGCACGTCATCGCCCACACGATACTCCCTGACCTCGGCGAACGACATACCACGGCCACGGAAGGCAGAGTGGTACTTGCCCGCAAAGATCTCATCAGAGAGTCCGCGCGTCTTAATCTCGATTTGGCGTACGCGCTTGAGTATGTCTTGCTCCGTTAGATGCATTAGGGTACAATAACGTTGTTGAGAATCTCGGTGATAATCTGCTCAGAGGTGATGTTGTTTGCCTCAGCCTCGTAGGTAAGACCTATACGATGGCGCAATACATCGTGGCACACGGCACGGACATCCTCGGGGATGACATAGCCGCGACGCTGGATGAAGGCATAAGCACGTGCCGCCTTTGCCAAGGCGATAGAGGCACGGGGTGAACCACCATAAGCGATGAGCGACTGAAGCTGACCCAAGTGGTACTCCGCGGGCTCGCGTGTAGCAAAGATGATGTCGATGATATACTTCTCGATCTTCTCATCCATGTAGACCTTATTGACAATCTCGCGGGCACGCATGATATCCTCGGGCGAAACGACCTTGCTAATCTCGGGCATGCCTGCGCCTGAGATGTTGAGGCGTACAATCTCCAACTCCTCGCTACGCTTGGGATATGAAATCTTTGCCTTAAGCATGAATCGATCTACCTGCGCCTCGGGCAATGGGTAAGTACCCTCCTGCTCCAATGGGTTCTGCGTTGCGAGCACCAAGAATGGCTGTGGAAGTGGGTATGTTGTGTCACCAATGGTCACCTGCTTCTCCTGCATCGCCTCCAAGAGTGCAGACTGCACCTTTGCGGGCGAGCGGTTAATCTCATCGGCGAGGATGAAGTTGGCGAAGATAGGGCCATGCTTCACGGTGAACTCCTCGTTACGCTGCGAATAGATGAGCGTACCGATAAGGTCGGCAGGGAGCAAGTCGGGCGTAAACTGAATACGCGCAAACTTAGCATCTACAGCCTTCGAGAGTGTTGTGATAGCCAATGTCTTAGCCAAACCTGGCACACCCTCCAACAAGATGTGACCGTCAGACAAAAGACCGATAAGCAGCGTGTCTACGAGGTGCTGCTGACCAATGATTACACGCGAAATCTCCTTGCGCAGAGTGTCGACAAATACCGACTCCTCCTGAATCTGCGCATTGAGCTCTTTGATATTAACTACTTCGTTCATTTTTTTATATATGTTTTCGTATTATCCTCTTCGATTTGGGATTGTTAATGTGGAAACGCACCCAACGGGTCTAATATTGCAAAGTTATAAAAATTTATCACAAAACTACTCCTCGCCCTCGGGATACAAGCGCATGCCGATGAGGGGCTCAGCGATGGTTGCTGCGGGGGCGTAACTCTCGCCCACCAATGCACGCGTAGGCGCGGTGGCAGTGCAACCGATGCTCTCCAAGGCTGCATACAACGCTGCATCCTGCTGGCTACCCCATGGGGCATATGGCAATGGGTAGTTGGGGTCTATCGCCTTGACATCGACATCGGGCTGGATGCCGTCACCCCAATCACCAAAGCCCTTGGCATCGAGGCACATAAAGGTGATGGGAGCATACTCCAAATATGTTGAGCCTACGGTGCGGCGCGTAACATCCATACCGCAGTTCTTGCCATTTGTCGTAGCACCAACAACCGTAACGGGGATATCCAAGCCGCGCAAGCCCATAATCATCAACTCCGATGCCGAGGCTGTGTGGTTCGATGCAATCACAGTGAGGTGTTTAAGGTCGAGGTGCACATCTGAAGGGAGCAGTGGGAACTCCTCGCTTGTTCTGCTCATCATATTGTTGGGGTTGCGGCGCACCTCGCAGAGCACCTTGCCCTCATCCTCAAGCGCGAGGAGTGTCGATGCAAGCTTCTGCGCAGAGACAACTGCGCCACCGCCATTGGTGCGAAGGTCGAGGATGACCTCCTCTACACCCGCCTCATCGAACTCGCGCAACGCCTCGAGAAGTGCCTCATCCGAGTCGGTATCAAAGCCCGTATACACGAGGTATCCTACACGCTTCGAGCCCTCGATAATCTCCTTGTGTGTGACCATGCACTCGGCAAACTGTGCTGCGGTAAGCGAGACGTTAAACGTCTCAGGCTCACCACCCTCACCCAAACGGCGATAGATCTGCAACTTAGCGCTCTGCGAATTACCATTCACCTGTATCTTATTAAAGAACGCGACATAGTTCTGAGGCGTGATATAGCTGTCATTAATCTTTACAATAAGGTCGCCACGGCGGATATCTGCCTCGGCAGCAGGAGAGCCTACGAAGACATCCTCGACAATGAAGGCGTAGTAGTTGTTCTCCTGATCGTACCAGATGATTGTGGTGTGCATGTCTACGCCCAAGCCCTTAACCTCGGCACGCGTAAGCGAACTTGTTATCTCACGGATATATGAGTAGTAGACGCGCTGACCCTTGGCATTAACGTAGCCATCATCGCCATTTGTCGTAAGCTTCGAGAGCGAACTTCCAAGATATTCGTTCCACGCCGCATTTCTATTAAATCCGTCCTTCTTCTCCAGCACCTCATCTAACCACAAATACTCGGTCTCGAGACGCTCGTCAATATAGGCAATGATATCTCTATCCTTCTGGGTGTTACTACCCGTACTTGGCTGGTCAATGCTAGGGTATGAGGGCGTTGTGCACGCCGCAACAATCATAGTTAAAAATATCACAATTCGCTTCATATCACTTGGTTACGTTATTATCATTATAATATTTACAGTATTTGGTTATGCCACACGCCTCGCACTTGGGCTTGCGCGCGATGCAGGTGTAGCGGCCATGGAGTATAAGCCAATGGTGCGCTATGGGGAGTAGTTCCTTGGGGAAACCCTTCTCCAGCTGTCGCTCTGTGGCAAGCGGTGTCTTGGCATTACGGCTAAGTCCTATGCGCGCCGCAACACGAAAGACGTGCGTGTCGACAGGCATAACCTCCCTGCCCCACAACACAGCACCCACAACATTCGCCGTCTTACGACCCACGCCCTGCAACGACTGCAAATCATCGGGATCTGTGGGCACTTCACCATCGAACTTTTCCACTATCTGTCGTGAGAGGGCAGCAAGGTGCTTCGCCTTGTTATTTGGATACGAGATACTCTTGATGTACTCGTATATCTCCTCTACCGATGCCTTAGACATGGCGTCGGCATTTGGGTATGCCTCGAATAGCGCGGGCGTAGTCAGGTTTACGCGCTTATCTGTGCATTGCGCCGAGAGCACAACGGCGACAAGCAACTCAAATGGGTTGCGGAAGTCGAGCTCGCTCTCTGCCGTGGGCATAGCCACAGAGAAGTACTCGATAATGCCTCTATATCGCTCCTTTGTAGTCATCGCTATCGCTTAGTTTTGCGCCACATACGCCACAACACCTTCTTTGCGAAGAGTCCGTATGAGGCGACGTTCTTTCTTAGTTGTTTGTACTCCTTAATATCTCTGCGCCAACGCTTTATATACTCACCAATACCACCATTATAGGACAATACCCATAGCGCTGTGTTGTGCTTTGTGGTGAGCAACTCATGGCGCATCTTCGAGCCATTATAGCGCTCATCGTACCATAGGCTGATGTTGTAGAGCGAATCCACGAACTCTATCTTTTTGCGGTAGTCGGGGTTGTGGCTCACGCTGTAGGTTAGCACACGGTGTACCGACATGGGGCAGTCGATAGCCATATAGCGGCTGTTGGCTGCAAACCACAACCACATGGGCAGGTCATCCGTTAGCCACTCGGGGTGCTCCTCGGGGCGTATATCGGCGTAGTAACGCTCCACAAGCTCCTTGCGCGCTACGACGGTGCAATTCTCCGCGGGGTTGCGTCTAAGCATCGCCTCAAGGGTTGTAGCACACTCACCCTCGGGATATATTGTCGAAGTGCCATTCTCATCTACACGCTCCGAGCGACCGTAGCACATGCCGACATCGGGGTTTGCTTCGAGAAGGTCGACCTGCATCTGCAGCTTCTTGCGGTGAGTGAAGTAGTCGTCGCCATCCAATAGTGCGATGTAGCGACCACGTGCCGCAGCGATAGTACGGCGGTAGTTTGCTCTCCATCCCACATTGCTCTCCGAGCGCACAATCTGTATCGCCTCGGGGTACTGCGACTGGTAGTCCAGAGCAATATTCAAGGTGCGGTCGGTGCTGCAATCCTCGCCGATGACAATCTCTATCGGAAAGTCGGTCTGCTGGCGCAACACGCTCTCTATCGCCGTGGCGATATAGCGTTCGTGGTTATATGTGGTCATTACGACCGAGAGCATCACCTCGCGCATAGGGCCTACAATTTAGTCAGTTTAGCAAATTGCGCCAACAGCGTCTTTGTGCCGTAGGTGTCGAAGAGGATAGTCACCTTGTGGTCGGTAGTGAGGGCGTCGATACGCTCCACTCTACCGGCACCAAACTTGGGGTGCGACACGCGGTCACCAATCTTATAGGCGCAGTCACCCAATGGCGCACCTGCAGCAGCGCCATCACGATGTACGCCTACAGAGCGCATGCCGGCACGCGCAGGGTCGATGGGTGGAGGTGTGTTGATAACCTCGGGGCGTGGGCGCACATTGCCATTCGCACTACCAGGGCGGGCATTACCACCATAGCGACTCTTGAGCGACTCGAACTTGGGTCGTGCACCCTCGCTATCACCCAAGGCACGCTCCCAGCGGTTGCGACCCGAGAGCTCCTCGATGTTAAAGTTTGCGTCGAGGTACTCCTCGTTGATCTCCTTGAGGAAGCGGCTGGGCGAGGTATTCTCAGTCTTACCCCACACGCGGCGCATCTCCGAGAAGGTGAGCATAAGAGCCTTCTTTGCGCGTGTGATAGCCACATACATCAGGCGACGCTCCTCCTCCAGGTCGGCAAGCGACTCTGCCGAGCGACTTGAGGGGAACAAGCCCTCCTCCATACCTACTATATATACATAGTCATACTCCAGACCCTTTGCCGAGTGGACGGTCATAAGAGTAACCTTGTTGCCGTCATCCTCGGTATCCTGGTCATTCTGAAGCATCATATTCTGCATCCACTCATCGACAGATGGCGTGTAGTCCACCTCGCGGAGGCCATCCTCCATCTCGCGGTTACACTCATCCTCATATGAGCTCATCATAGCCAAGAGCTGGTCGAGGTAGTCTTTTGCCGTGTCGTTCTCCGGTTTCTTCTCCACCTCGAGGGCGTGAAGGATGCCTGAGCGTGTCATAACCTCCTTTGCGAAGTCACAAACACCCATCTCGTGGCGTAGTGCCGCAAGCTCGTTGATAAGGCGCACGAAGTCGCCAACCTTACGCACCACAACCTTCTCCACTTGCTCCATGGGGGCTGTTGCCGATACAAGTTCGTGCACGGCGTGCCACATCGAAGTACCCTTCTGCGCAGCAATCTCTGCAATACGAGCAATGGTGGTGTCACCGATGCCTCGCGCAGGGTAGTTCACGATGCGCTTGAACGACTCATCATCGTTGGGGTTGAGGATGACGCTAAAGTATGCTATAAGGTTGCGGACATCCTTATGCTCCAAGAGCGACATACCCTTGTAGACGCGATATGGGATGCCACGGCGTGCCAATGCCGACTCGAAGAGACCGTGCTGCTTGTTGGTACGGTAGAGGATTGCGAAGTCGCTCCACTGTGCACCCTCGCGAGCCTTGTTCTTGATGTCCATAGCCACCTCTACGGGCTCGTAGCTATCCTCAAGCACGCGTACAAGCGAGATCTTGTCGCCCATGGCAGCTGCCGAGAAGCACTTCTTATCCAAGCGGCGTGAGTTATTCTTGATGAGTGAGTTTGCGGCCTCAACAATGGTCTGCGTGGAGCGGTAGTTCTGCTCAAGTTTGTAGACCTTGGCCGTTGGGTAGTCGCGCTGGAACGAGAGGATATTCTCGATTTTAGCACCTCGGAAGGCATAGATACTCTGTGCATCATCGCCCACAACGCAGACGTTGTTGTGCTTCAATGCCAGGCGGCGCACGATGATATACTGCGCCATGTTAGTATCCTGATACTCGTCCACCAAGAGGTAATTAAATTTGTCCTGGTACTGCTCCAACACATCGGGAGCGTCGCGCAAAAGGATGTTGGTCTGCAGGAGTAGGTCATCGAAGTCCATAGCGCCATTGCGCTTGCAACGGTTGCAGTACTCGTTGTATATATCACCCACCTCAGGCATCTTGGCCTCGCGATCCTCAGCCACGATAGTGGCATTGGCAATGTAAGCACCTGGGGTGATAAGGCAGTTCTTGGCCATAGAGATGCGTGCCGCAACATTCTGTGGCTTATAGCGCTCCTCGTTGAGGTTTTTATCCTTGATGATTGTCTTGATGAGGTTCTTAACGTCGCTGGGCTCGTAGATGGTGTAGCTCTGGGTGTAGCCTATGCGCTCGGCATTCTCTCTGAGGATGCGGGCAAAGACCGAGTGGAACGTACCCATACGAATGAAGCGCGCCTTGGGACCGACAAGCTTCTCGATACGCTCGCGCATCTCGCGTGCCGCCTTGTTGGTAAAGGTCAGTGCGAGGATAGATGAGGGGTCAACACCTTGTGCCAGCATATAGGCGATACGCGTGGTTAGCACACGTGTCTTACCTGAGCCCGCACCCGCAATGATGAGCGTGGGACCATCGTAGTTAACCACGGCTTCGCGCTGCACGGCGCTCAAACCCTCGAGTATGTTATTATCTTGACTCATTAATAGAGATGTGTTACAAAAGTTATAAACCATAAATCAGGAGACCCGCAACGCCCGACATAATGATGAGCAGTATGGGGTTAACCTTGCGTGCCGAGGCTATGAGCACCACGGCAAAAATCAGCCAGCTCCAGCCGTCGATAAAGCTGCGACCATCTGCCGAGTGGGGAAAGATAAGTAGCAGCGCTGCCGACATGATCATGCCCACAACAACGGGCTTCATGCCTCCCACAACACCCTTAACATAGCGGTTGTCGTGGAGTTTCAGGAAGAAGCGCGTAAGGAGCATCATGATTGTTAGCGCAGGGAGGCACACAGCCACCGTAGCAACAATAGAACCCCATACGCCTGCCACCTCGTAGCCTATATATG
>JAFZGE010000127.1 GCA_017555545.1 Alistipes sp. | reverse complement strand
GTAGTTGTGGTCATTGCCCATCTGGAAGAAACGATAGGTCTTCAAACGCCAGGGCTGGTGCACCTGAAAATAGAAACAAACAGTCTTCATATATATATTCGTTTTTTATTTATTACTCTTGTCGATAGCCTGCTGGTATACATCCTTAATCTTAGTAGCGGCGTTGAACCACTTGAGGTTGTTAACCTCCTCCATACCCTTCTCCGAGAACATCTTCGCAAGAGCTGGATATGTGATAAGACCGTAGATAGCGTCAGCCATGGCATCTACATCCCAGTAGTTAACCTTAACAGCGTAGTCCAAGACCTCGGCTACACCACTCTGGTGCGAGATGATAGTAGGCACATTCGAACGCATTGCCTCCAATGGCGAGATACCGAATGGCTCAGATACCGAAGGCATGATATATACATCCGAGAGCTGGAACATCTTCTGAACATCATCACCCTTCAAGAAGCCTGTGAAGTGGAAGCGGTCAGCGATGCCGAGCTGCGCAACACGACGGATACAGTGGTTCATCATATCTCCCGAGCCCGCCATCACAAAGCGCACGTTGGGCACACGCTTCAACACCTTAGCTGCAGCCTCGATGAAGTAGTCGGGGCCCTTCTGGAAGGTGATACGACCAAGGAAGGTAACAATCTTATCATCTACACCGCGCTCAGGAACGGGGTTGTCGTTCTCGGCGAACTGCACAGCGTTGTGTACCGCAACAACCTTCTCGGGCTCAATGTTATACTTGTTGATAACGATGTTACGTGTGAGGTTTGACACGGCGATAACCATATCTGCTGCCGCCATACCCTGTCGCTCAATCTCGTAGACGCGAGTATCGATATTGTCGCTCGACGAACGGTCGAACGATGTAGCGTGCATGTGTACTACGAGGGGCTTACCCGACACCTGCTTAGCTGCAACACCTGCGAAGTATGTCAACCAGTCGTGAGCATGGATAACGTCGAACTGACCCTCGAGCTGACGTGCCACCTCGGCAGCAACAACAGCATAGCGAGCAACCTCCTCCATGATGTTTGCACCATACTTGCCCGAGAATGTGTAGCGCTGAGTCCAGCTATCACCCTTACGCTCCCAGAACTTCTTGCCTGTACGCTCGTAGCTCTCACGATATGTTGCCCACTCCTCAGGTGAGATGTAGGGAACCATGTTTGAGTCGATATGGATGAACGAAATCTTGCTCATTATATCTTCAGAACCCTCAACACTTGCGTCGCAATAGCGTGCCTCGATGTCGCTGGCGTTGACAACCTTAACGAAGCTCTGGTCCTCATCACCCGACGCCTTGGGCATCACGAAGATAACCTCTACATCGTTTCGTGCCAGACCCTGGGTCATACCATAGCAAGCCGTACCCAGACCACCAGCGATATGGGGAGGAAACTCCCAACCGAACATTAGTCCTCTCATAATATCTCTCTTTTACATTTATTTCTGAACACTCTTGCGTACACACTTGCGCTTGGGCTTCTCCTCAGTGGCTGCCTCAGCCTTGGGAGCTGCCTTCTTCACACTCTTACGCTTTTTGGGAGCATACTCATTGATGAGCATGTTGATGTAGAGCAAACCTGCAACAGATGTCGCGTGTGACACCGAACCGCGTGGGTTGTGTGGAGGATCGCCCTCGAAACGCTCAGAGATTGAGCCTACGCACTTTGTCTGGAGCTCTGCGTCGAATGCCTCCAACAACTTGCGTGCATCATCCAAGAAGCTCTCGCCACCCATAGCAAAGCAAGCCTTAACATAGAACATAAGAGGCCATACCCATGCCGAGCCGTTGCGTGATGCAAGGTCCTGTGAGCGCTGATCCTCGTTATAGTTCGATTTGTAGAGCATGTTGCGTGGTGAGAGCGTACGCAAGCCGCGAGGTGTGAGCAAGTGCTCCTTCACGGTCATAAGTACGCGTACACGCTGCTCCTCATCGAGCATGATGTAGTCGAGACCCGCCGCTACAACCATGTTGGGACGGATAAACTTATTGATCTCATCGGCATTTACATAGTCTGCCAAGTAGCCCTCATTCAACCAGAAGCAGTTCACGAACGAGTTCTTAATAATTGCGGGGAGTGCCTTCCACTCAGCCACAAACTCCTTGTCACCCTGCTTCTTTGCCACAGCCAAGGTGTATGACACGGCGTTGTACCACAATGCCTGAAGCTCTACGGGATAGCCACGGCGAGGTGTGAGAGGCTGACCATCGACATTTGTACCCATCCATGTAAGAGGGCGCTCTGCTGCTGCCCAGACGAGGCCATTGTCATGCATCTTAACCTCCTCAGCGAAGCCACGGCGGTATGCCGCGAGGATATTCTTCATTGTCTCGCCATACTTTGCCCACAACTCCTTCTGACCGATGTGCTTCTCCAACTGCTGGAGCGAGAAGTAGAACCAAAGGGGGGCATCTGCTGTTACGTTGAGCGCACGACCCTCGAACATGCCGCTAGCCTCCATATCGCGAACTGCGGTGTCGAGAACAGCAATGCAGTCCTCGTTGTGACCCTGTGCAAGTGTCAAGCCTGGCAATGCCATAAATGTATCCTCCATGAAGGGGCCAAACCATGGGTAGCCAGCAACAACCTCGGTGCGGTTATCGGGACGGCGAATAACGAACTGACGTGCAGAGTGCTCGAGGCAGCTCAAGAAGTCAATCTTATGTGTGCGGCGTGCCAACGAACCCTCATATACTGCAGTGATGGTCTCAGGAGATGCCATCATATCGGTTGCAGCAGAGAAGATTACGCTCTCGCCCTTCTTGATTTCGAATTCGAAGTAGCCAGGAGTGAGCAAATCCTCATGACCCTCGTAGCCACGTGCAAGCTCCTTGCTGTACTCGAAGTTGTAGTACCAGTCGGGAGCAGCGATAAACTCCGCCTCGCTCTTGTTAAGCTGCATGTTGAGCCATGGGAAGCCATCATACAAGCGGCATCTTACGCCATAAGGGATGGGGTAAGCGCGACCATCAGCATCCATATTCGCCTTCGAGAGCGAGTGCTTATCGCGGAATGCCAACAAGGGACGGAGACGCAATGTGGTGTCAGAGTGAGCATCGACAAGCGTATAGCGAATCATAAGCTGTGTGCGCTTGTGAATCCACAACAACTCCTTCTTCAATATCACGCCACCCACACGGTAAGTGATTGTGGGGGTTGGGGTGTACTCGAAGTCGGTGATGTACTTGTGACCGCGGGGCTCGTACGTACCCTCAAAGCGGTGCAATGCGAGGTTAAACGACTGGTCGTGCTGCACAATGGTCTCATCGAGCGACGACAACAATACATAAGTGCGGTCGCTCCTGTCGATAGGTGCAACCATCAAGCCGTGATACTTGCGTGTGTTGCAACCTACGATTGTGGTAGCCATGTAGCCACCAAGGCGATCTGTAGCAAGCATCTCTCTATCGAGCGCATACTCAAGATTACCCAACTCACGCTTGTCAAATTTCAATCCTGACATAGTATGTGTATATTTGTTAGTTTATATATTCACGTACGACAATCGTATCGCAACTGACTATCCCTCAGCGAATTGAGCGAGCCATGCGACACAACATGATATAATTATGCAATTTTGCACTAGTAAAATTAGAAAAATATTCTCTAAATACCAAAATTTTTATGCAAAAAAAGCCTCAATAACCGCATCCGAGACCAAAAAGCGCTCGGGGCGTATCGCAAGCCTACTACCCTCCACGTAGACCACGCCAGCCTCAATCCACTCCCTCGCCGCATCTTTGATGCGCATGGCGTGCTTTGCACCAAAGCGCTCCTCGATAAAGCCGAGGTCGATGCCCTCAACTCTGCGCAACGAGGTCATAACATACTCGTTCATATGGTCAAGCGAACTAAGTTCCTCACTCTCATACTTAACTACACCCTCGGCATACTCCTTAGCCGAAGATATGCACCATGTGCGGTTATCACGCGAAAAGGAGTGGGCACCTGGGCCAATGCCGAGATACTCCACACCCTGCCAATATGCCGAGTTGTGGCGCGCACGGCAACCCTCCTTAGCGTAGTTAGATACCTCATAGTGTTCATATCCCGCCGCCTTAAGTGCCTCATGCACGACCATATACTCGCGCTCTGACTCCTCATCCGAGATTGGCGTGTACTCGCCACGCTGGGTCATTAGACCAAGCTTCGTGCGCTCCTCAATAGTAAGGTGATATGCCGAGATGTGCCCCACATCCAACTTTATCGCCTCATTAAGCGTATTAAGCAGTGTCTCACCACCATAGCCCGCAATGCCAAAGATTATGTCGATCGAGATATTATCGATGCCATAACGCTTTAGTCGCGCCACAGCCTCCTTTGCCTCCGCAGCCGTATGGCGACGGTTCATCATCTCAAGAGCACCATCATCGAAAGATTGAATGCCGAGGCTCACACGATTCACACTCGTTTTGGCAAGCTCCTTGACATACTCCTCCGTAAGATCATCGGGGTTTGCCTCAAGCGTAATCTCCTCAACTGCCGAGCAGTCGAACAACCCGCGGGCATGAGAAATAAATCGCTCAATCTCTGATGGTTGCACAAGCGACGGCGTGCCACCACCAAAATATATTGAGGTTATATGTTGTGATGCCAAGTAATCTTTGCGCTTGTCCAATTCACAATGCATCTCCTCCACAACATTGTATAGAAGCGAGAGTGCGCCAACCTTATAGAAGTCGCAATAGGAGCATATGCGCTGACAGAATGGGATATGAAAATAGAGTGTTGCCATACAAGTAACAAAGTTATAAAAAATTTCCACTCCATAGATATAAAAGTCACAAAAATAGTTATCTTTGTACCGTAGCAATAAACTATAGCATATGAAATCGATTAAAGAACTATATAGAATTGGCACAGGCCCTTCGAGCAGCCACACCATGGCACCACGCCGTGCCGCGGAGATGTTCCAGCACCGCAACCCCGAGTGCAAGATGTTCCGCGTGACACTCTACGGTAGCCTCGCTGCCACAGGCAAGGGTCACCTTACCGATCAAGCAATATTCGACACCCTCCGTCCCCACGGCGACGTGGAGCTCGTGTGGGAGCCCTCAACATTCCTACCCTTCCACCCCAACGGCATGCGCTTCGAGGCGCTCGATGACAACAATAATACCATCGACGACTGGACCGTATTCAGCGTGGGTGGCGGTGCGTTGGCCGAGGAGGATAGCACACCCATAGAGAGCGCAGACATCTACCCTCTCACTAAGCTTACCGATATTTTGCAGTGGTGCCGCGACAATGGCCGCACCTTCTGGGAGTATGTCGAGAAGTATGAGGGTCCCGACCTCTGGATATTTCTATCTAAAGTGTGGCGCGTCATGCGCGAGGCTGTGGAGCGAGGCATCGAGACAGATGGCGTAATCCCTGGTCCACTCAACCTTCCACGCCGTGCCATGCGCTACAATGTGCGTGCTTCGGGCTACAAGCAGAGCCTCCAGTCGCGTGGTCTTATCTTCTCGTACGCCTTGGCCGTCAGCGAAGAGAATGCCTCGGGAGGTCGCATCGTAACAGCGCCCACATGTGGCTCATCGGGCGTACTACCCGCCGTATTGTACCACCTATGGAAGACACGCGAGTTCTCCGAGCAGCGCATATGCCGCGCCCTTGCCACAGCGGGACTTATCGGCAACATCGTGAAACACAACGCCTCAATATCTGGTGCTGAGGTAGGTTGTCAGGGTGAGGTAGGCGTAGCATGTGCCATGGCGGCAGCGGCAGCAAACCAGCTCTTTGGTGGTTCACCCGCACAGATTGAGTATGCTGCAGAGATGGGCTTGGAGCACCACCTGGGCATGACATGTGACCCCATCTGCGGTCTTGTGCAGATTCCATGTATCGAGCGTAATGCCTACGCCGCAGCGCGAGCATTGGATGCCAACCTCTACTCTATGTACACTGACGGTCACCACCGCGTATCGTTCGACCGCGTGGTGGAGGTGATGAAACAGACTGGCCACGATCTGCCATCAATCTACAAGGAGACAGGCGAGGGTGGTCTTGCAAAAGATTTTTATTAGTAGAGAGTTTAGGGAGATTAAGGAATTTAGGGAGTTTAGCACATAACTAAGCTCCCTAAACTCTTTATATTCACTATATTCCCTTAAATAATTGGGATACAAAGGCGAGCACCCTTCGGTATACCATATCGAATGCAGCGCTAACCTTATATACCACATCGAGGCGGTTGTGCAGCCTCTCGATAGCGCCACGCAACCAGCCATAGTAGACAACCAGTGCCATCGCGACATAGAAGAGCCCCACGATAAGAAGCGCACAATGCAGTGGCATGGCAACCTCACCAAGCCATACCACAATAGCTGCGCTGAGGAGCAGTGCTCCAAGCAGCGCAGCGAGAATAAAGAGGAGTAATATCATCATACCTCTTTACGAGTACCGCTACTCATGGCGTGGCGCCTCGTGCTCCGCAGTTGAACCCTTGCAGTTGCACAAGTCGTCGTGAATGCGTCGCGCGGTCTCATCGAAGACGTCGTGGATCTTACCACGAAGCTCCTTGCCCGACTGTGGCGTGGTGAGCATAGCCACAGCTGCACCCAACATGGCACCTCCGAGTGCCGAAATGATACAGATTGTTGTGTTTTTCATAGTTGTAAAATTTAATCGTTCTACGCC
>JAFZGE010000126.1 GCA_017555545.1 Alistipes sp. | reverse complement strand
TTTGTAGTTGTTCTGCTGCACGAAGTCTGCCTCGCCCTTCTCACCCGTACGGATTGCCGAGTACATAAGGTTGAAGTTACCCCTGAATTTGTAGCGCTTAACATACTGCGATACGGCAGATACCTCCCACGAGCCGAGGGTGTAGATACCACCACGGAGTGCAAGGTCCATATGCTCGCCGAGGGTGAAGTAGTAACCCAAGTCGCGGATAAAGAAACCCTTGGCATCCTCACCATATGTTGGCATCAGGATACCCGACTTAGGTCCCGACTGCACGGGGAAGAAGCCCTCGGGGATACCAGGGAAGTAGATGGGCACATCCTCCATAACGAGGTATGCGTAGCCCGTAACTACCTTCTTGCCAGGGATTACCTTTGCCTGAGTCATGGCGATGTAGAAGTGGGGGTGGTCTATGCAGTCGCAGGTGGTGTACATACCGTGACCGATGTGGATAGACTCATCGGGGTGCATCTTCACGCTGCTGCCGATAAGCCAGCCATCACCCTGCTGCGTTGCAATACCCTTGATCTTCGCCTTGCGTGTCTCGAGGTTATAGGTGATTGTATCCATGGTATATGGCGAGCCACCATCCGAGAACTCGGGCTGTGTGGCGCGGGGTGTGCCATCCTCGCGGAGGTTTGTGGTGTCGGGGTAGCCATGGGCAAAGACATTCTTTGTCTCCATGTCCACACGCATGTAGTCCGCCTTGAGGTTCATGCCCTGATATGTCACATCACCACTCTTGTAGCTATGGATAAGCTTGTTCTGCGCATCGAATACCACAGAGTCGACAGCCTTACCCTTAACGATGTCTGTGAAGCGCATGCCTCCTCCGCTCTTGCGAGGTGCACTCTCCCTTACCGCCTGAGTTGTGTCCTTTAGGGCGGAGATCATCGCGGTGGAGTCGCTCGACCATAGTGTGACAAAACTCTCTCTGCTTGCGGCTGTAAGGCCGAAACAGAGTGACATGAACACCACGGCAAGTAGTACCGATGGAAGATATTTTAATAAAATATGCCTCAAAATTCAATAATTTTTTGTAACTTTGCCGACGCACGTCGGCAAAACCGACAGGGGTGCATCGAGTCTCCGACTCTACGGCACACGTTGCGTGCGTTTGCATAGCGCGCAACAACCCGCAAATATAGTAATAATTTTTATAAACTGGAACATTTTATGAGAAATCTCATAATAACACTCCTTGTTGCACTCCTGATACCTGTTGTCGCTAACGCACACCAGAGCGCCAATGTTGCGCCCGAAGGCAGAAAAAGAGTGGTGGTGCTCGACCCTGGTCATGGCAACCCTCGCCCAGGTAAGGCGATGGGTAAGGTGCGCGAGGCAGATATCGTTCTTGATATATCGAAGGAGATACGCCGTCAGTTGGCAACCAAGATGCCCGATTTGGATGTCTACCTGACACGCCATAGCGACTCATCGTATCACGCAAATCAGAACACCGACAACCGCATGCGTGCAGAGTTTGCAAACAGCAAGGGCGCAGACCTCACAATTGGCATCCATGCCAATGCGTTGGAGAATACGAAGGTCAATGGCTGCGAGGCGTGGGTGTTGTCTCTCGATGAGGCGTTGATGAAGCAGAACGATAGCCGTGCAAACCTCTTTGCTGATGATGGCGATGCGTTGAACATCAATGACTTGGATACAAAGTCTATGGGTTTTATCAAGGTGCTCACACGCCAGCTCGACAACGAGCCCCGCAACCGTATGTTTGCTCAGCAGTGCTGCGATAACATCCAGAAGCTCGGCATGGGTAACTTGGGTGTTAAGTCTGGTAAAATCTGGACTATGCTCTACTATTTGGAGGGTCACGGTGTGCTTATAGAGATTGGCTATATGACCAACCCCAAGGATTTTGCCTACATAACCTCGGAGAAGGGCAAGAAGGAGATTGCTACATCTATCACAAGTGCAATCATCAGCTTTTTCAAGGGCTTGGATGCTATCTCGAGCGATGATGGCGTAGCGGTTGAGGAGACTTCGACATCGGCATCGAGTGCAGCGACTACACCTGAGGTTGAGGAGCAGGCTGAACTCACAAGCGGATATGCAATTCAGCTTATCTCGAGCACCTATGAGGTTGATATTCGCGACTATCAGTTTAAGTCGTACAAGGGTCGTGTGCGTCTGTTGATGAGCACGGGCAAATATAAGTATAAGTATTGCTACGGTAGCTATGCTACGCGCGAGGCTGCAAAGCACGACTTGGAGGAGGCGCGCAAGACATTCAAGGATGCCTACATCGTCTACTTCGAGGGTGATAAGATTGTAACAAAGTAGTGAAAATTAAAAATATAGAGATATGAAACTTAGTAGTTATTTCAAGGTCGGTATCTTTACCGTAATTGTGATTCTTGTGTCATGGTGGGGTATTAAGTGGCTTGGTGGCCAGAATATCTTCTTAACAAACAACACCTATTACGTCTACTATGATGACGTTACAGGTCTTATGGAGTCATCGCGCGTTAAGATGCGTGGCGTAGAGGTGGGTAATGTCCGCACCATAACCCTCTTGGAGGATAAGGTGATGGTGGAGCTCTCGATCAAGGCGGAGTTTGAGGATATGATTCCCGACAACTCAGTTGCTGAGATCGCTTCAGCAGGTCTTATGGGTGGCATGGAGATTTATATTATCCAGGGTGACTCGGAGGCAACAAAGCCCGATGGTGGTACGTTCGAGGGTCGTATGCGTCCCGATATGCTCGGCGCGTTGGCTGATAAGGGCGGCGAGTTGCTCGAGGGCTTGAATGTTACGGTAGACAACCTCAATACACTCTTGGAGACTAACAGCGAGAACCTTGGTCAGCTCGTTGCAAACCTCGAGTCTGTGACAGCTTCTATCGACCAGATGCTCAACGCTTCAACCGACAACATCGAGGGTGCTCTTGGCGATTTGCGCACATTCACAACAATGCTTTCGGAGAGCTCAGCAGATATCGAGGCTATGATTACCAACCTCGAGTCGTTCAGCGGTGATTTGGCTGATGCAGACCTCGTTAACCAGCTCTCGGCAACTGTTGAGTCGCTCAACAATGTTCTCTCTTCAATAGAGAGCAATGAGGGCTCTGTGGGTAAGTTGCTCAATGATGCAGAGTTGTATGACTCGCTCACCACAGCCAGCGACAACCTCGGCCTCTTGTTGGAGGATGTCAAGGCTCGCCCCATGCGCTATGTAAATATCTCGGTATTCGGTCAGTCGCCCGAGAAGATGGAGGAGAAGGCAGCAAAGAAGGCGGCTAAGGAGGCTGCCAAGGAGGCGAAGCGAGCAGCTAAGGAGTCTAACGAATAAAATATAAGTGTGTGCTACGCCTCGCAAGGGGTGTGGCACGCGGTGTTTAGAGATGATATATCCATCGAACTTTGAACAGAGGGTCGGCTTCGACCGCATCAGGGAGCAGATTGTGGAGCGTTGCTCCATGCTCTCGGCACGCGAGCTTATGGCTGCGGAGTGCTTCACACACTCGCGCCGTGAGGTCGAGGAGCGCTTGACGCTTGCCGATGAGATGCGTACGGTCTTGGCTATGGAGCCTGGCGCCGAGATTGGCGAGCAGGAGGACCTTCGTTCAATCATCGATAAGATTGCCGTTGAGGGTGCCTACCTCATGGCAGATGAGTGCGCGGTGCTGTTGCGTGCGTTGAGGGGTGTGAGTGCCATTGTGGGCTTCATCCGTTCGCGCCGTGAGGGTAGCTACCCTGCGCTACGTCGCATGACGGAGCGTGTGCAGCTCTTTCCCGAACTACAGCGCGAGATTGAGCGTGTGGTAGATGATAAGGGCGAGGTGCGCTCTTCAGCGTCGCAGGAGTTGGCTGAGATTCGTCGTGCCATTCGCGAGCATGAGGGTCAGGTGGCAAAGCGCTTGCAGCAGGTGTTGCAGAGGGCTAAGGCCTCGGGTATCGTCGAGGCGGATGCCATGATCTCGATTCGTGATGGCCATGCCGTGATCCCCGTTGCTGCGGCAAACAAACGTAAGTTGGCGGGCTTCATCCACGATGAGTCGGCTACGGGTCGTACCTTCTATGTAGAGCCTGTGGAGGTTGTGGAGCTCAATAACGAGCTTCGCGAGTTGGAGTATGCACAGATGCGTGAGATTGTGCGCATCCTTACGGAGCTTACTTCAATATTGCGTGCCGACGTCAAGGGTCTTGACCGCATCGAGGAGTACCTCACAAAGATAGATATGCTTCGTGCCAAGGCGCGCTGGGCATTGGATAATGGCGCTGTTAAGCCCATCATTTCGACTGATGGCCGCTTGTTGCTGCGCAAGGCGCGTCACCCACTCTTGGAGCAGACGCTAAAGGCGCAGGGTAAGGCTATTGTGCCCCTCGATATGGAGCTCAATGCCGAGCGACGCATCCTCGTTATCTCGGGACCTAACGCTGGTGGTAAGTCTGTATGTTTGAAGACAACGGGCATATTGCAGTATATGGTGCAGTGTGGCTTCCTTGTTCCCGTGTTGGAGAACTCGGAGTTCCCGTTGTTCGACTCGTTGATGATTGATATTGGCGACCAGCAGTCGTTGGAGAATGACCTTTCGACCTACTCATCGCACCTTGTGAACATGAAGGCGATGTTGGCGGAGGCCTCGGAGCATACGCTCATAATGATTGATGAGTTTGGCTCAGGTACTGAGCCTACGATTGGTGGTGCAATCTCGGAGTCAATATTGGAGCGCTTCGTGGAGCGTAAGGCATATGGCGTGATCACTACGCACTATGCAAATATTAAGTATTTTGCATCACGCAACGAGGGTGTGGCAAATGGTGCTATGGCCTTCGATGTAAAGAATATACAGCCACTCTTTAGCCTCGAGATGGGTAAGCCCGGTAGCTCGTTTGCTATTGAGGTGGCACGCAAGATTGGTCTTCCGGAGGATATCGTTCGCACGGCGATGGACAAAGCGGGTGAGGACCATATCAACCTCGAGAAGCAGTTGCGCGAGATTGCCCGCGACAAGCGCTATTGGGCCGAGAAGCGCGACCGCATCCGTCAGACTGACCGCAAGGTGGAGCAGTTGGAGCAGACATATACCGACCGCTTGCAGAGCATTCGCGATGAGCGCAAGGTGATTCTGGATAAGGCGCGCAAGGAGGCTGAGGCGTTGATTGCTGAGGCTAACCGCACCATCGAGAATACCATCCGCACCATTCGTGAGTCGCAGGCCGACAAGGAGCTTACACGCCTTGCGCGTAAGGAGTTTGAGGGTTTTGCCGATGCGGTTGTGGATGATGCAGCGGAGAAGCACGATGACCACATCAAGCGCGAGATGGAGCGCTTGGCACGCCGCCGTGAGCGCAGAGAGGAGCGCCGCATGGAGCGTGAGCGTGGCGTAGAGCCTGCACCTAAGGCTGAGGAGGTTAAACCCGTAAAGATTGAGGTGGGCTCGAAGGTTAAGATTGATGGACAGGATGTGCCTGGCGTTGTGCAGATGATTAAGGGCAAGAAGGCACAGGTGGCATTCGGTCAGATGATGATAATGGTGGAGTTGGAGCGCCTGAAGGCTGTGAGCTCGGCGGAGTACCGCGAGGCGACACGCCCAACTGCGGCGCGCACGGTGGTATCGGTCGATATTAACCAGCGCAAGCTCAACTTCCGCGACCATATCGATGTGCGTGGCATGCGTGCCTCGGAGGCGTTGGCCGCTGTCGAGGACCTCGTGGATGATGCCCTTATGGTGGGTGTCTCGGGCGTTACGATTCTTCATGGTAAGGGTACGGGTGCGCTCAAGGAGGAGATACGCCGCTATCTGCGCACATTGCGAGATGTGGCGAGTGTTGCCGACGACCATGCCGACAGGGGTGGCGCGGGCATCACAGTTGTGACGTTCAAACGCGACTAAATTTAGATAAGATGAATTACCTATTGTCTGAAATTGCCCGTATCGTGGGTGGTGAGCATCGTGGTTGCGACCTCAGAGTCAAGGAGGTTGCTACCGATTCGCGCGGTGTCTTCTCATCTGACGATATGGTCTTTGTGGCTATCAATGGCAAGCACCACGATGGCCACGCCTTCATCCCAGCAATGTTGGCACGTGGTGTCAAGGCCTTTATCGTTGAGCGCAATGTGGAGGTTGAGGGGGATGGTATCGGCATTGTCGTTGTCGATTCGGCGATAGGTGCTCTACAGCGTCTCGCGGCACACCACCGCCGCGCGTTCAAGGGTAGAGTGGTTGCCATTACGGGCTCTAACGGCAAGACCATCGTTAAGGAGTGGGCTTCGCGCTCTATGCCCGATACGGTGCGCTCGTTTGCCTCGCCCAAGAGCTACAACTCACAGCTCGGCGTAGCACTCTCGTTGCTTATGCTTGATGGCGAGGAGGAGGTAGCCTTCATCGAGGCGGGTATCTCGGAGCCAGGTGAGATGGAGCGTTTGGAGGCTATGATACGCCCCGATATTGTCGTTGTGACATCTATTGGTGATGCACACTCGGCAAACTTCGTGTCGGAGCGCGCAAAGATTGAGGAGAAGTTGCTCCTCGCGCGTCGCGCACGCACGATTGTCTATAGTAGTGAGTATCGCTCGTTGGCAAGCTGCATAGAGGAACTCTATGGCGACCGCGAGCTTATAGATAGCAGCCTGGAGGAGGATGTTGAGGACGAGCTCGAGCTAAGCGATGCCCTCTCGGTGGATGCGTTGCACGTATCTGCCCTCATGCGCCGTCTGGGCTATGGTGTCGACGATGCCGTCTTCTCGGCAAATGTGGCTATGCGCCTCGAGCTGAAGGAGGGTGTCGACGACTCTATGATTATTGATGACACGTACAACTCAGATATCAACTCGGTTGTTGTGGCGCTCGACGCACTCTATGTGCAGTCGATGGGTCGCCGCCGCATCGCTGTTATCTCGGATATTCGCCAAAGCGGCATTCCCAGCGAGGAGTTGTATCAGCGCGTTGCTGCAGCGGTAAAGAAGGCGGCGGTAGACCACCTTATCGGTGTTGGTGAGACAATATCATCGTTCGCCCACCTCTTCCCACGTGGCTCATCGTTCTATCTCTCTACGGATGAGTTGATTGAGAACTTCGACCGCGAGCGCTGGGCAAAGTCGGTTATTCTGGTCAAGGGTAGCCGCGACAGCAGGTTTGAGCGCCTCACGCGCCTCTTGGAGCGTCGCACACATACGACAACCCTGGAGGTGGACCTTGCGGCGATGAAGAAGAACCTTAACTATTTCCGTCAGCACCTGCCCCAGCACCACCCAATCGTGGCTATGGTCAAGGCGGGTAGCTATGGCACGGGTGATGTCGACGTGGCACGCATGCTTCAGCACGAGGGTGTGCGCTACTTGGCTGTTGCCTTTGCTGATGAGGGTGTAACGCTCCGAAAGAAGGGTATTACGATGCCTATCGTGGTGCTTAATGCCGACCAGGATAGCTTCGATATGATGATTGCTCACGACCTCGAGCCCGAGATCTATAGCTCGCACTCGTTGGATGCTTTCAGACGCGCTGTGCACCATGCCCACCGCGAGGCATACCCCATACACATCAAGCTCGACACGGGCATGCACCGCCTCGGCTTTGTGGATGATGAGATCGATCTTTTAGGTCGCACTATACACCTCGATACTTCGTTGCGCGTGGCGTCAATCTTCTCGCACCTATCCTCTGCGGACATGCCCTCGGAGGATGATTTTACGCGTAAGCAGATTGCGGCCTTCGACTATATGAGTCAGCAGCTTACGGAGTGGCTCGACTATAAGCCCCTGCGTCATATTGCCAACTCTGCGGCCATTGTGCGCTTCAAGGAGGCACACTTCGATATGTGTCGTTTGGGTCTTGGTTTGTACGGCTTCGGCTTTGAGCATAACGACAGCCTTATCCCCGTGGCTACGCTTACGACACGCATCGTGCAGAAGAAGACATTGGCAGCGGGCGAGAGCATAGGCTATGCTCGCTCGGCACGTGTTGAGCGAGAGATGATTACAGCCACAATCCCTGTGGGTTATGCCGATGGTCTCGACCGTCATCTTGGCAATGGCCGCTGGGAGGTTATCGTGCGTGGCGAGCGTGCTCCAATTGTGGGTCGCGTATGCATGGATAGCGCAATGATTGATATTACAAATATTGAGGGCGTTGAGGTAGGTGATAAGGTTACGATATTTGGTACGGAGAGTGGCAACACGCTCGAGGATATGGCGCGTGTGCTCGACACCATCTCGTACGAGATTATGACCTCTATCTCTCAGCGCGTAAAACGAATATATACCGAACGATGACAAAGGGTACTATATACATGATTCCATGCCCCATCTCGGAGGCTACACCTGTGTGGGATGTCTTGCCTGAGGCCAACCGCAAGATTATGGACTCGCTCGACTACTTCATCGTAGAGAATACACGCTCGGCACGTCGCTTCCTCTCGAAGGCGGGTGTAGAGCGCAAGATCGAGGAGTTGGAGTTTGTGGAGCTCAACGAGCATACGACCGATGCCCGCGATGTGGAGCGCATGCTTAAGCCCGTGTTGGAGGGTCGCTCTGCGGGTGTTATCTCGGAGGCGGGTGTACCAGGTGTTGCAGACCCTGGTGCCGCAATCGCTGCGCTTGCCCATCGCCATGGTGTGCGCGTAGTGCCTTTGGTTGGCCCATCCTCAATCCTTATGTCCGTTATGGCATCGGGTCTCAATGGTCAGTCGTTCGCCTTTGTGGGTTACTTGCCCATCAAGGATCCCGAGCGTCAGCGACGCTTGAAGGAGTTGGAGCGTAGAGTAGTGGAGGAGCAGCAGTCGCAACTCTTTATCGAGGCGCCTTACCGCAACGTAAAACTCTTCGAGACGCTCGTTAAGAGCCTCTCGCCCCGCTTGAAACTTACGGTGGCTACGGATATCACCGCGCCAGATGAGTATATCCGCACCATGACCATCGAGGCGTGGCGCAAGGCGGGTGTGCCACCATTCGAGAAGCGCCCAACCATATTTATATTAGGCATATAATTTGTTCATTATAATATGAAACAATTTAAATTTAAGAATATTATGAAGGGTCAACAGACAGATAATGAGAAAGATATGAAGACAACAAACGTTGATGCGGAGAACACCGAGCAGACAGTAAATGCTGAAGCTGCTGACAATGTGTCAGCAGAGGCAGAGGCAGCGACTGACAATGTGTCAGTAGAGCCTTCGCTCGAGGAGCAGATTGCCGTATGGCGCGATAAGTATATGCGTTTGCAGGCCGAGTTCGACAACTTCCGTAAGCGTACCATCAAGGAGAAGATGGAGCTTGTGGAGCGTGGCTCGGAGGGTGCATGGAAGGCCGTATTGCCCGTGTTGGATGATATGGAGCGTGCAGTATTGGCTTCGGCAAAGAGTGATGACATCGTTGCTTTGCGCGAGGGTGAGACTCTCGTTATGAAGAAGTTCGAGAGCGTGCTTAACGCTGCGGGCATCAAGGCCATCGAGTGCGTAGGCATGCCCTTCAACGAGGATGAGCAGGAGGCTGTAGCACGTTTTGCTGCGGGCGAGGATAAGCGTGGTCTTGTCATCGACTGCGTGCAGCGCGGTTACAAGATGGGCGAGCACGTATTGCGCTACGCAAAGGTTGTTGTAGGCGAGTAATAGGGTAGTATTATGGCAGAAAAGAGAGACTACTACGAGGTGTTGGGCGTCGAGAAGAATGCCGATGCCGACGCTATAAAGAAGGCCTATCGTAAGGCCGCAATTAAGTATCACCCCGATAAGAACCCAGGAGATAAGGAGGCCGAGGAGAAGTTCAAGGAGGCAGCCGAGGCTTATGACGTATTGTCGAACGATGATAAGCGTGCACGCTACGACCGCTTTGGTCATGCGGGCATGAATGGCCCTGGTGGTGGTGCAGGAGGCTTCGGTGGCTTTGGTGGCGCTGGCGGCTTCTCTATGGATGATATTTTCGAGCAGTTTGGTGATATCTTTGGTGGCACATTTGGTGGTTTCGGCGGTGGCCGTAGCCGTGGTGGCCGTCAGCGTGTGAACCGCGGTAGCGACTTGCGCATCTCTGTGCGCCTGACGCTCAAGGAGATCTCGGAGGGTGTGACCAAGAAGCTCAAGCTTAATAAGGTTATCGCCTGCGAGAAGTGTGGCGGTACGGGAGCAAAGGATAAGTCAGCCTTCACTACATGTTCGCAGTGTGGTGGCTCGGGTTATGTAATCACGGTGCAGAACTCATTCTTTGGCCGTATGCAGACCCAGAGTGTATGTCCCACATGTCAGGGTGAGGGTCGCGTAATCAAGGATAAGTGTCCCCACTGTCATGGCGAGGGTACTGAGCGTGGTGACAAGGTTGTAGAGGTAAAGATTCCCGCAGGTGTTGCCGAGGGCATGGCACTCACGCTTCAGGGCATGGGTAATGCTGCGCGCCATGGTGGCGTCAACGGTGATCTTATCGTGGTAATCAAGGAGGAGAAGCACCCCGACTTCGAGCGTCAGGGCAACAACCTCGTGCACAACCTCGGTATCTCCGTTACTACCGCAATCCTTGGTGGTGAGGCTGAGGTGCCCACAATCGATGGTCGCGTTCGCATCTCTATCGACCCAGGCACACAGTCGGGCAAGGTTATGCGCCTTCGTGGCAAGGGTCTACCCGATGTAAATGGTCGTGGTCGTGGCGACATCATCGTTGTTGTCGATGTCGTAATCCCCACAACCATCACAAAGGAGGAGCGCAAACTTGTTGAGGAGCTCAGCGAGCTGCCCAACTTTAAGCGTACGGAGAGCCGCGACAACCAGGATATCCTTACCCGTATGAAAAACTTCTTTAGGTAGTATGTTGTGATAAGCAGTCATCTGCGGCGTCTCGCTTGTCTTCGAAATCCTCATTTACTTCAAGTAAACTGCGGTTTCTCAGCCTACGACGAGCCACCACATCTAACTGCTTCTAACAACATACTAAGTAGAGCGATAAGCAGTCATCTGCGGCGTCTCACTTGTCTTCGAAATCCTCATTTACCTTAGAGTAAACTGCGGTTTCTCAGACTGCGTGCGCCTAAAAATATCACTTGCTATACAACTTCTAAAATCAACTATAAGTTAACTCTATGTCGATATTTAGACCACATAAGACAAAGCCGCGTCAGTTTAACTACACGCCACGCTTCTACGATCCTCTGCGTGAGGCTCTAAACCAGCGTCGCCGTGAGTTGCATGGCACATCAAGCGATATGGATGACCTTCCATATACGCCTGGTGACTACCTGCGCATGCAGAGTGATGCACGCCGTGAGTCGCGCGAGTCACAGGCGAAGTCGTCTTCGAGTCGTCTCTTGCGCTACGGCCTCTTGATTGTGGTCGTAGGCCTTGGCTTTTCATACCTCATGCCCCGCGTTGTGGACATCCTCACCCGCTTTATGAATGCTGGCGAGAACACCGAGGTTGTAGCATCTGATACTATGGTAATGGAGGCTGACTCAACAGCGAATCATAAATTTACCTATGTGCAGACAGATGATATTAACTACGAAGCCGATGAGTTGGATCTAGACTTGGAGCAGAAGTTGGCCGAGGTTGATGAATATAACAGACAGACTCGCTCTGTTACCATCTACTCGGATGATGTAGAGATTGTGGATGGTAAGAGAGTTGTGAACGAGGAGTAATTTAGAGTATGGACAGAATAAAACTGCTACCTGAGATTGTTGCAAACCAGATTGCAGCAGGTGAGGTTGTTAACGCACCCTCGAACGTCGTCAAGGAGATGATGGAGAACTCCATTGACGCGGGGGCGAAGTGTGTGCGTGTCAACTTCCGCAACGGTGGTAAGGATATGATTCAGATTGTCGACGACGGCATCGGCATGTCGATGATGGATGCCCGCATGGCATTCGACCGTCATGCAACGTCGAAGATTCGCTCCATAGAGGATGTCTACCAGTTGCACACCTTCGGCTTTAGAGGTGAGGCGCTGGCAAGTATCGCTGCGGTAGCAGAGGTAGAGCTCCGTACACGCCGCGAGGAGGATGAGCTCGGCACGCTAACCGAGATTTCGGGTGGCGAGTTCCGCAGCCAGACACCTATATCGTGCTCGAAGGGTTCGCAGTTTGTGGTGCGCAACCTCTTCTACAACGTGCCTTCGCGCCGTAAGTTTATCGATGGCGACAACTCGCGCCTCGCCTCGCAGATAAAGAGCGAGTTCCAGCGCGTTGCTCTATGCAACCCCGAGGTGGAGTTCGAGCTTAGACAGAACGACACACCAGTCTATATGCTGCCCCCGACAAATCGCCGAGGTCGTATCGTAGACATCGTGGGTAAGCACATACGCCAAAACTTGTTGGACGTAGAGGTAGATACCTCGGTTGTGCGCATCGAGGGCTTTGTGGGTCGCCCCGCAGCAGCCAAGAAGCGTAACAACGAGCAGTACCTCTTCGTTAATGGACGCTATTTCTACTCGCAGGCTATGCAGCGCACCATTGTGCGTGCCTACGAGAAACTTATACCCGAGGGTTGCATGCCCTCGTACTTCATTTACCTTACGGTAGATCCCGATAGGGTAGATGTCAATGTGCATCCGCAGAAGACGACCGTAAAGTTCGCCGATACGGATGTGATACTCGAGATTTTGCAGGCGGCAATTCGCGAGACACTTGCAAAGACAGGTGCTGTGCCACAGATGGACTTTAATGCCGATGGCGCAATCGACATTCCCGTGTTTAGCGGTGAGCGTCAGCTCTTTAATGAGCCTCGCTCATCGAGCAACGTCTCGTACAACCCCTTTATGGAGGAGTATATCGACCCCACAGCCCCCATGCCCGATGTCCCATTCACGGGCTTCGATGTGCCTTTTGAGGGCGGTGGCGCAAAGGGTCGTGCACCACGTAGCAGCTTCAACGTCGCAGAGGTAGCCGAGGAGTTCGCTATCCACACCTCGACTATGGGTACTATGGCTTCGGGCAGCGTAATGGAGTTTATCGATGAGGATGAGCCAGCATGCGAGGAGTCGTTGTTCGACTTTGTATCCTCTTCGATGCAGAGCGTTGAGGTTCCCACATTTGGTGAGTGTATGACCGTGGGTGCGGGCTATGCTGTGGCTACATATGGCTGCCGCAGTGTTGTAGTCTCGTTGCGCCGAGCCAAGGAGCGCATTCTGTTTGAGGAGGTGCTCGCAGCCATGAAGAGTGGTGCGGTGGCTACGCAGCGCATGTTCTTTGCCGAGGAGTTGGTACTCTCGCTTGCGGAGTACGAGCTCATGGAGGAGCACGCAACGGAGTTCGCGGCTATGGGCTTCGAGATAGAGTATCTCGGTGAGGGTCGTATATCGGTTATGGGTCGTCCTGCGATTTTGGAGCCTTCGACACCTCTCGATGAGTTGATATATGAGTTGTTGCACGGCATTGAGGATGGTGATATGCCCCTCGATAGGGAGCGTGAGCGCCTTGCGGAGCTTATGGCGCGCCGTGGTAGCGCAGGCTATGGCAAGGGTGTAAAATCGGCTGAGGCGTTGGAGTTGTTGCACCGCCTTGAGAAGTGCGCAAACCCCAGCTTCACAAACTCTGGCACTCCCATCATGGCGGAGCTCACGGTGGATGAGATACGTGCGAAGCTCACAAAGTATTAACAAGAAACCAAACTTATAGCTATGTCTATATTTAGAACAAATAGTTCGACACCCCCTGTGGTGCTCAACCTGATGATAGCCAATGCTGTCGTCTTCTTGGCGATGATGTTCCTGGAGTCGAGCCTGGTGCGCTTCGAGCTCTTCCCGCTCGATATGCGTAGCGGAGCGCAGGATCTTTGGCGACAGATTATCTCTATAAATGCCGAGAAGGATCCTACATGGAGTCAGGTGCACTTCAGCATCTGGCAGCCCCTCACATATATGTTTATGCATGGAGGCTTTTCGCACCTCTTCTTCAATATGTTCTCGTTGTGGGTATTTGGCCGCACCTTGGAGTTGGAGCTCGGAGCGAAGCGCTTCCTTATATATTATATAGTATGTGGTGTGGGTGCAGCGCTCTTCCAGATGGGCATTGCACAGATCGATCTCGCAGGCTGCGCGATTGGCTCAGCAGAGTGGATTATGTATATGAAGACGCCCACGGTAGGTGCTTCGGGCGCAATCTTCGGTCTGCTCTTGGCATTCGGTCTCTTGCATCCTAACGCCATGATATCGCTTATCTTCCCACCCATCACACTCAAGGCGAAGTGGTTTGTAATCATCTACGGCGTATTGGAGCTTTTGCTCGGTGTTTCGGGCACTATGAGCGGCGTGGCGCACTTCGCACATATCGGAGGTATGTTCTGGGGCTGGTTGTTGCTCCTTTTGTGGCGTCACCAGGCACGCAAGAATAACAACTACTATCAATACTAAAATTACTGACACAAACAATAACAAACTTAACCCCCAAAGGTTATAAAGCTTTACGACTATGTCACACAACAGCGAAACCTACAGCAGCTCACCACTTGGTGGAGGCTCAAAGCCAAAGAGAAAGGGCTCGTACATCGGCACCATCATGTTTATCGTGCACTTGGCGCTCACAATCTCTCTCTCGGTAGCACTCATCATCGCTTATGCAACACCCTACATCGCACCTCAGCACTGGGGAGCGCTAACAATCACGGGTCACTTCCCCCAGATTCTCTATGTCTTGGTGTTGGCATGCTTCATCATCTGGCTTATCGCACGCCGTTGGAAGCTCGCAGCAGCTGTAGCAGTTGTGCTTATCTATGGTTTGTTCCACATCACACAGTTCTTCCACGTCAACTGGGTGCGTAACACCGAGACTGAGTCGCAGCCACGCGATGTGATTACAGTGCTCACGTACAACGTGCGTGGCTTCCGCAACGATGATGGCCGTCGTGCTGTGGTGGAGTTTGGTGACTACATCGCTAACTCTAACCCCTTCATCACACAGCGCCGTGCTGCGGATGTCATCTGCTTGCAGGAGTTCGCCCTCGATGCAGACAACCTTGAGTATATCGACTCGCTCATGAACAACGAGTACAAAAATGTCTACGTTAACGACGTCGTAGAGTCGGAGTATGCCGTTATGCGTACCTATAGCCGTTACCCAATCATCGCAAGCGGTAGTATCGCTAATACGGGTCGCGGTACATCACAGTGGGTGGATATCCTCATCGCGGATAAGGATACGGTGCGTGTCTTCAACAACCACTTCTACACTATGGGTATCACCGAGCAGGATAGCGAGAGCATCGCGCGCGGTAAGATCTTGAGCGATGGCGAGAATATGATGAGCATCGTAGACCGCGTGGCGCAGAACACCGAGGTGCGTAAGAACCACGTAGACTCGTTGCGTCAGGTTATCGCTGCTACGCCTCACCGCCATATCGTGTGTGGCGACTTCAACGACACCCCTGGTTCGTATGTCTACAAGCAGATGACACGCGACCTTAAGGATCTCTTTGCGGAGAAGGGTAGTGGCTTGGGCTACACCTATCGTCCTATGTGGGGCTGGTTGCGTATCGACTATGTGCTCTACTCTAAGGGCATCGAGCCTGTGAACTACAACGCCAATACAGAGGTTACTCTCTCGGATCACCTCCCCGTTGCGGCGCAGTTTAAGCTCCAGAAACGCTAATTTTTGCCACACGCAAGCAAAGAAAGTGGTATAAAATTGCGTTTTTTGAAAGCGATAATTTTGCAGTGTCGAAATTTATATTTACCTTTGCGCGCTATTATTAACTAATTTAACTTTTGTAACAATGCCAAAAATGAAAACAAATGCCGCTGCGAAGAAGCGTTTTTCTTTCACCGGCACAGGTAAGATCAAGCGTAAGCACGCTTATCACAGTCACATCCTGACAAAAAAGACTAACAAGCGTAAGCGTAACCTTTGCTACTCAGGTACAGTATCTTCAGCTGATGAGGCTAAGATCAAGCAGTTGCTCGTTAAGTAATTAACGGCGCAAGCTAAAGTAGTAGTAACAACAACAATTTTTATTTAACAATCGGAGCGCAGTAGCCCTAAAGAGTGTGAGAGAATCACGCCGCTACCAACTCTATCAAAAACTTTAAACTATGCCACGTTCAGTCAACGCTGTTGCGTCACGCGCAAGAAGAAAGAAGGTTTTGAAGCTTGCCAAGGGTAACTTTGGTTCAAGGGGAAACGTATGGACAGTTGCGAAAAATACTGTCGAGAAAGGTTTGCAGTTTGCATACACTCACCGTCGTGAGAAGAAGAGAAATTATCGTTCATTGTGGATCGTTCGTATCAACGCTGCAGTTCGCATGTACGGTATGACTTATTCAGAGTTCATCGGTAAGATGAACCAGAAGGGTATTGCCCTCAACCGTAAGGTTTTGGCAGACCTCGCTCTCAATGAGCCTAAGGCATTTGAGGCAATCGTTAACGCAGTTAAATAGTGATCCTTATATATTAGGATGAGACCGAGGTGTTAAGCGCCTCGGTCTTTTTTATTTCTTGTGATAAGGGGGCATCTTCGGCACATCCCTAAAAGTAGACCACCCTGGGCTGTACTATAGTGTACTATCCCAGGGTGGTCTCTTTTGCGATGCACCAAACCTGCCCCCTTCTGACAAGAGATAGATTGTGGGGCTTTTGTTACTTGTGATTAGGGAGTTTAAGTAATTTGAGGTTTTGGGCGGCTTTGTGATATCCTAAACTCCCTAAATTCTCTAAGCTCCTTTGCTATCTCTTTTTACCTCTCCTTAAATCAATAAAAAATGAGGTAAGCAATACGCTTACCTCATTTTAATCTTAGTTGCACTTGCTTAGCTCACTACCTCGGCGTTAACCTTAACGTAGTTGTAGCCCATGCGTTTGAGCTGCACCGATACGCCCATCTCGAACATAACCTTTGTGGTGCGGGCAAAGACATGGAATGCCATGACGCTCTGCGCCTCTACCTGCTCCTTGCGGATGAGAGACAAGGCGCGCTCGGCAGCCGAACGAATCAAGTTCTCCACCCTCTCTGCCTCGGCGCTACCCAAGGGGTGGCACAAGAGGATCTCCGTTACGTACTCGTCCATGCAGTCGAAGCCGCGGGGCTCGCACAACATCTTATGGAAGTCCTCGACACTCTCGTAGCGCTTCCACTCCTTATCCCACAATACTGCAAGGCCCATACCCTCGTACATAGCCCATGCAATGGCCACAAGGGGATACTTCGCGACCTCGGGAACTGCGTCAACCATATATGATGGAGCAGAAGTCTTCCACTTCTCATTGAGCTCCTCGACCTCCAAGAGCTGACCATCCATCATGCCCTCCTTAGTGAAGAAATCGATGAGAGTCTTGCGTAACGCCTCCTCGTAGCGGTTAAGCAAATCGTGCTGTACTGTATTCATACTCATACTCTATTATTTACGTCTCTTTGTTGTCTTCTTGCGCACCGACCAGCCGAAGTGACCGATGAGCTTGCCAAGACTATAGTACTCGCCATGTGAGTAGACAATGGGGTTTGCCTTATCCAACGAGAACTTACCAGTCTCGGGGTCGATAAAGCGGTCATCGGCCTCGACGCCCACAACATCGGCGATGAACATGTCGTGTGAGCCCAGCTCCTTGACCTCGCGCACGCGGCAGCAGATAGAGAGGGGTGACTCGGCGATGATGGGTGCCGAGACGTGGGGATTGGTCATGGGCGTAAGACCCGTAGCCTTCCACTTATCCTCGTTGCGGCCAGAGCGTACGCCACACCAGTCAGTAGCGTGTGCCATATCCTCCGTAGTGAGGTTTATGCAGAACTCGCCCGTGCGACGTATGATGTCGTAGCTGTGTCGCTCCTTGCGTACAGAGATGTAACACATAGGAGGGTCGGTGCATATCGTACCCGTCCATGCTATGGTGAGCATGTTATACTCCTCGGGTGTCGCGCCCGTAGTCACAAGCACCGCAGGCAAGGGGTATATAAGCGTTCCGGGTTTCCACGATTGTTTACTCATAGTCAAAATACTATTTACACTTTAATTAATCTACTCTGCCTCGTAGCCCGTATCCTCGAGGAGCTTGCCTCCGAGGGCTGCGGCTACGGCGAGTTCATCACAGCGGTTGTTCTCGACGGTTGAGGCGTGACCCTTGACCCATATGAACTGCACGTTGTGACGGCGATAAATCCTCAAAAAGCGCATCCACAGGTCGGGGTTTTTCTTTCCCGCAAAGCCCTTCTTCTCCCAGCCGAATACCCAGCGCTGGTTGACAGCCTCGATGACATACTTCGAGTCGGAGTAGAGCGTCACGTTCGAGCCTTCGTACTTCAACGCCTCCAACGCCACGCATACGGCCATAAGCTCCATGCGGTTGTTTGTCGTGAGGCGATAGCCTGCCGAGAGCTCCTTGCGGTGCGGCCCCGACATGAGCACCACACCATAGCCGCCCGGCCCGGGGTTGCCTCGCGCCGAGCCGTCGGTGTATATGGTGATATTGGGTGCCATTACTGGAGTGCTGCGATTTGATCCTTGAGCGCTGCAATCTTAGCCTCGGCATCAGCCTGCTTGGCACGCTCGTTAGCAACAACCTTCTCGGGTGCTGAAGATACGAAACGCTCGTTCGAGAGCTTCTTCATTACCGAAGCAAGGAAGCCCTCATAGTATGTGAGGTCGTCGCCCAGCTTCTTGAGCTCAGCCTCCTTGTCGATGTTACCCTCCATTGGCACGAAGTACTGTGTAGTCTTAACGATGAAGGCTGCAGCTGTAGGATCCTTCTCCTCTACTGTTGCTACCTCCTTGATGTTGCCCATCTTTGTAATTACAGCCTCGAACTCTGCGGGGTAGTTCTCATCTGCGATGTAGTTCAACGCGAGAGCCTCCTTCTGTGCGATGTTCTTCTGCTTGCGGATGTTACGGATTGCAGAGATAACCTCCTGTGCAAGGCCGAAGCGTGCGATAACTGCTGCATCTGCCTCGCGCTCAGCCTTAGGCTGCTGTGCGATAACGATTGATGCAACCTCGCCCTCGGGCTTGAGGTCCTGCCAGATCTCCTCTGTTACGAAAGGCATGAAGGGGTGCAACATGCGGAGCAACATATCGAAGTAGTGCTTTGTACGCGCGATAGTAGCTGCGTCGATAGGACACTGGTATGCGGGCTTAACCATCTCGAGGTACCAGCCGCTGAAGTCATCCCAGAAGAGACGATACAACTCGGTGAAGGCCTCAGAGATGCGATACTGCTCCATGTTGTGGTTGATAAGAGCGATGCGCTCCATCATAACCTCATCGAACCATGTGATAGCCTGCTTTGCTGCCTCGGGCTGTGCGATATTTGTGTCTACCTCCCACATGTTTACGAGGCGGTAAGCGTTCCAAATCTTGTTGCAGAAGTTACGACCCTGCTCGCAGAGTGCCTCATCGAACATAACGTCGTTACCCGCAGATGTAGACATGAGCATAGCCACACGCATACCATCAGCGCCATACTTAGCGATGAGGTCGAGTGGATCGGGTGAGTTACCCAACTGCTTAGACATCTTACGGCCGAGCTTGTCGCGCACGATACCTGTGAAGTATACGTTGCGGAAAGGCATCTCGTTGCGCCACTCATAGCCCGCCATGATCATACGTGCTACCCAGAAGAAGATGATATCCGGACCAGTTACGAGGTCGTTGGTGGGGTAGTAATATTTGATCTCCTCGTTGTCGGGGTTGCGAAGACCGTCGAACACCGAGATAGGCCACAACCATGATGAGAACCATGTGTCGAGAACATCCTCATCCTGGCGAAGGTCTGCCATGGTGAGTGATGCATCCTTCTGCTGTGCGAGTGCAAGTGCCTCCTCTGCTGTCTCTGCTACGACGTAGCCACCCTTAGGAAGGTAGTATGCAGGGATGCGCTGACCCCACCACAACTGACGTGAGATACACCAATCCTTGATGTTCTCCATCCAGTGGCGGTATGTGTTCTTGTACTTTACGGGTACAAACTTGATGATATCCTCCAATACAGCAGTTGTAGCGGGCTTTGCAAGCTCATCCATCGAGAGGAACCACTGCATCGAGAGCTTAGGCTCGATAGCCACGCCAGTACGCTCAGAGTAGCCTACGTTGTTTGTGTAGGGCTCAACCTTCTCCATAAGGCCTGCGGCTGTGAGGTCGCCCTCGATAACCTTGCGGCACTCGAAGCGGTCTACGCCTACGTACATGCCAACCTTATCGTTGATTGTGCCGTTGTCGTTGAAGATGTCGATAGCCTCAAGGCCATACTTCTCGCCGAGCATATAGTCGTTAACATCGTGTGCGGGGGTTACCTTCAAGGCACCAGTACCGAACTCGAGGTCTACGTACTCATCGCGAATAACGGGGATTGAGCGACCTACGAGAGGCACGATTACGCGTGCATCTGCTGGAAGATCCTTGTAGCGCTCATCGTTGGGGTTAACGCAGAGGGCTGTATCGCCAAGGATGGTCTCAGGACGTGTTGTAGCAACAACGATATACTTATCCGAGCCCTCAATCTTGTAGCGCAAGTAGTACAATTTACCCTGCGACTCCTTGTAGATTACCTCCTCATCCGAGAGGGCTGTCTGTGCCGAGGGATCCCAGTTAACCATGCGCACACCACGGTAGATGCGACCCTTGTTGTAGAGGTCTACGAATACCTTGATAACGCCAGCCGAGCGGGGCTCATCCATAGTGAAGCATGTGCGCTCCCAGTCGCATGAAGCACCGAGCTTGCGCAACTGCTGCAAGATGATGCCACCGTGCTTCTCCTTCCACTCCCATGCGTGCTTGAGGAACTCCTCGCGTGTGAGTGTCGACTTGTCGATACCCTCAGCCTTGAGCTTTGCTACAACCTTAGCCTCTGTTGCGATAGATGCGTGGTCAGTACCTGGTACCCAGCAAGCGTTCTTGCCCTGCATACGTGCGCGGCGCACGAGTACATCCTGCAATGTGTTGTTGAGCATGTGACCCATGTGAAGCATACCTGTCACATTGGGTGGAGGAATAACGATAGTGTAGGGCTCGCGAGCATCGGGCTCCGAGTGGAAAAGGTTGTTCTCGATCCAGAAGTCGTACCACTTCTGTTCAATCAATTCGGGTGAATACTTGTCTGCTAACTGCATAACTTATTGTGTTTTTGTTTGTTGTAATCGTAGTTTTGTATTGCGCATGCGTATATGCGCGCACAACTGACAAAGATAGTAAAAAAATAATTACTATCAGTAATTATATGTTGGGAATTTAACAAAAAAAGTGCTTGGCAAAACGCCAAGCACTCCTTATCGTTGTGTAGTTAGAACTATTTATTCACGGTCTGATGGAGGATTACACGCTCCAGGGCGCGCTCACACACGGGGCAGAAACGCTCTGCGGTGTTGTTGCGCATGCGGCAAACATCCACGGGACGGTATATGCCCTTAGAGCGATAGCCGCCGCCCTCGTATACGCCTACAACGTAGTTTGCTGAACGCTCTTCGGATACGGCTGTAGGAATCTCGATGCCCTCAGCAACCATATCTGCCCACTTAGACTCGAAGTCTACGAGGGTTGTGATGTTGGGCTCCCAGGGCTCGTGCGCGAGAGAGTGCATCTCATCGTTGTTGTCTGTCGAGGTGTAGAAATACTCGTCACCGAGGCCACCAAACGAGTGGCCAAACTCATGCACCACAACGGGGCGGAATGAGAAGTGGTGAGCTGTGGTGAGAGTGTAAGAGTTGTAGATGCCACCGCCACCATAAGTGTCTGTGTTAGCGAGAATTATAAAGTGCTCGCAAGGGATGTTTGTTGCCAAGTCGTACATAGCATACACCTCGCCCGAAGTGAGGTAACGCTCCATGTAGAATGTCATGAAGTTTGAGCCTACGGCCGTATCGCACCATGCCTCCTCCTGGGGTACGCTGACGTTGGTATCGGTCGAAGCGCTGAACACCGCAATAAAATTAAATTTGTCGGCGTGGCTCTTGAAGGGCTCGTATGAGAGGATCTCCGTTGTGGTGATCATAGCATCCTCCTTAAATAGCTCCATCTCATCCTGGCGGTAGCCCTCGGCGAGGATTACAACGTCGATGCACTCCTTTGAGTCGCCACCCTTATGAGTGTAGATGTGGGGTAGTGCCTGCTGCTTGCTACGGTCGCGGATAAGCACATCGTTAGGGTTGATGGTGTGGCGTAGCTTGCTCTCGTTGCCTGTGTTGTCGCGGAGTACCATCTCTGCAACTGCAACGCGCTGAGGCATAGGAACAAGGAGTGTGAACTCAAAGCTCTTGGTGATGTGTTTTGCTTCGGGTGTTGTGATCCACTCCTGGAAGAGTGAAGAGAATGATGTCTTGTATATTACCGCACCGCTCTCGGCGTCGTAGAGCGTAAGGTCACCATTGCCCTTTAGGGGTACTTCATCGAGGTTTACGCGGCGTCCCCACCAGTTTTCCGTAGAGCTCATGTCGCGGAGTGCTACGTGCTGCTCCGAGGCATTGCCAAGCAGAGTATAGTCGATGCGTAGAGTCTCATCGTTGAAGTGAGCCTCAAACTGCTGTGCGTGTAGCGCCATAGTGGCGAACATCGCAACAGCGAAACAGATAAATCTTCTCATTACCATATTATATAAAGTTGCTATAGTTTCTCCTCTTCCTTCTTCTCGCCACTAGCCTCCTGACCCCATAGGTGAATCTGTGACTCGGTGCCGTCGCGCAAGCGCGAGATATTCTTGCGGTGTGTCCACACGAGCATCACCGCCACAAGCCATGAGAATATGATGAAGGGTATGCTGCTGAACACGGGGGTGTTGGGCTCATACGACATAATCATAAAGATAGTCACGAAGAAGGGGTAGCAGCAGCCCGCAACCATCGATGCGAGCGATACGTAGTGCCATACGGCGAATACGAAGCACCACACACCGAAGCACATGAGCAAGATGGGTGTGTAGATACCAGTTCCTGCGCCGAGGATTGTGGCAACGCCCTTGCCGCCACGGAAGCCTGCGAAGATGGGGAAGATGTGACCCAAAACCACGGCTACGGTGGCCATAAGACGGAGGTTGATCTCCCACTCGGGGCTCACGGGAGCGAGACCTGTGAGCAATACTGCGACATAACCCTTGAGGTAGTCGATAACGAATACGGGTGCTGCGGCGCGCTTACCCAACACGCGGAGCATATTGGTTGTGCCTGCATTTTTAGAGCCGTGTTCGCGAATATCTATGCCATAATATTTCT
>JAFZGE010000125.1 GCA_017555545.1 Alistipes sp. | reverse complement strand
TGCTCGTAGAGCGTTGCGTCGCCACCAAAGAGGTCGCGAATCATAAGGAACTTATCGTTAAGGCCTATCGCCTTGCGGATGTCGGTGATACGGTTGAATGCCGTTGTAGGCTGCTCCTCAGCCATCTTGTCGGCAAGCGTAGTTACATTCTTGGCTATCACATCACCCAAGCGCTGGGGTGTCTCCTCCTCGCAAGATACTACTACGGGCTGGGGTGCGGGTGCTGCTACAGGTGCTGGTGCAGGTTCTGCCTCCACTACGGGCTCTGCGACGGGCTCAACCTCCTTTACCGTTGTGCGGGGCTTGATGGGAGCATCGTAGAGCGAGATCATCTTGCGGCCACTCTTTGCACGCACAGGGATGTCGTCAATATCGAAGAGACCACCTCCTGCGGGGCGCTCCGATGACTTCTCCTCCTCGACATTCTCAGTCTCCTCGATAGCCTCCTCCATTACCTGATCGGGCTCTGGCTCTACTGCGGGCTCTGGCTCTACTACGGGCTCTACTGCAGGCTCTGGTTCTACCACAACCTCTGGTTCTGGCTCTGCGGCGGGCTCAATGGATGCGTTCTCCTCGATGCTGTCCTCACCCGAAAGACCCAAGAGGGCATCGATGTCAAGGGCATCATCAAAGTCATCGCCAAGATCCTCGTGTGCCGCAACAACTGCGGGTGCAACGACCGTTACAACCTCCTCCTCGACCTCTTCGACCTCAGGTTCGGCGTTATCCTCTATTGTCTCGTTTGCCTCAGCCTCGCGCTCCTCCACTGCGGGCTCTGCGCCCTGCTGTGGGGTGTAGTCGAGCAGCTCATCATATATGCGACGGAGCTCCTCGAGTGCCATATCGCGTTCAATGCGTGGCACGTCGCCACACTTGTTCCACTTCTCGACCATGCTAGTTAGGCGTGACAAACGCTCATCAACTCTTTTTAGTGCCATATTCAGTAACTACGTATAGGTATATATAACGTATCAAAGGTATAAAAAAAAGTGGAATTAGCAAAATTTCAGACTAATAAAGTTTTAGGCAATATGACGACGATAGTTTTGTTCGTAAATATTCATTAACTTACCACAACCATATTTCTTGTCAGAGTGGTGCAGATGTGTCGCTGACATGAAAAATCCCCGGATGGGTAGTACTTTGGCGTACATCCCATTCGGGGATTTGATTGAAGCGGCGCAGATGCGCCACTATCACAAGAAATATCACAAGAAATAAGCGAGGTTGTCGAGTGCAATGTAGAGGGGAGTATTCGCGCCCCACTCGCCTACATCGGTAGTCTCGATGGTCACACGCACACGGTTGTAACCCTCACCGAGGTCTGTTAGAAGATACTCGTTCCAGTCTGTCGCCATCTCGCGCTTACCGTCGCGGAAATCAACAACATAGCACTCTACAACGCCTGTCACCTGACCGCTATTCATACCAGTAAAGATTACCTTGAGGTAGTCGCCATCCTCGAAGGCGCGGGCAAAGGTGTTGATGTCCTCGCTTGTGATTGAGGCGTAGGTGTATGTTGTAAGGTTGAGCTTTACACTATCGAGCACAACATTCTTCTTTAGGCAAATATCGCAGGGCTCATTGTAGGCATCGTAGTAGTATAGCATAAAGCCATTACCCGATGCTGCCAAGGTGTTATATACGGCATACTGGTTGGCATACAGACCATTGGCGGGATCATTATCCTTTACTGTAGAGTTCACAAAACCTCCCCAATAAGCATACTCCTCGTTATAGAAATACTCAAACTCGAAGACCTCATTCTCATATCCGTAGATATATGGCTCAACCATAGTTACATCGAACTTTTCGACCTCGAGAACGGGCTTGACATCAACACTTTCAGGCTCACACGCCACAACGCCCAAGAGGGCAACTGCAAACATCAACTTTCTCATAGACAAATATTTATAAAAATGACACAATATCGTATGCGCGGTACGCTGACTTATCCCAACGTGGGAGCTTTGTGTCGCTAATATCGGCAGCGCTTAGCGCTATGGCAACGGCGTCGCCAGCGTAGTCGTAGTTTACATCGAGGGGCATAACTTTCGCGCCATTACGCTCAAGGGTGAGGGTTATGGCGTCGATGCCAATCTCATATTTTGGCGTCAGCTTCAACACCACGACATTATTGGTGTTGCTCACAACCTCTGCCATGAACTCGTTAGGCACAAAGCTAAATGCACGCGTGGGGTTTGAGAGAAGGTCACACGCCTCAAGGTTTACCCTATCCTCGACCACCTCTTTGCGCTCGTTGTTTATCTCGTAGCGTAGCTTGCCATCGCTGTATACCTCCATGATGCCGAGCGTGATGTAGTAGGCATCGCCCTCGACCATAAAGAAACCCGTGAGCGGAGCCTCTTCGCCCACCTTTACAGAGATATTCATAGCATAGCGCTCACCAAGCGATGTATTGAGCTTTGTGAGCCACTCCTTGGCACTCTGGGCACTTACTGCGCCGAGTGTCGACAGGAGCAATACAAAGAGTGTAATTAACTTTCTCATAGCCTATTAGAATACTCCCAACTCCTGGAGGCGCGCCTCGAGAGAGGGAAGGTCATAGTACTTAATTTCGCGGGGTTTAGAGCCAATCTGAGGGCCTACGATGCCTGCGCGCTCAAGCTGCAGCATGATACGACCAGCACGGTTGAAGCCCACCTCGAAGTTACGCTGAATCATAGAGGTTGAGATAGCACCACTCGACACCGCCTCGCGCGCAATCTCGCCAAACTTTGCATCGAACTTCTGGGGTGCACCACTCTCCTCCGAGCCGAAGCCTACAGAGGCCTCGCCAGCACCATCTGCGGGGACATAGTCGGGGAGGTTGTATGCAGAAGAGTAGCCCTGCTGTGCGCCGATATGCTCAACGATGTTCTCCACCTCGGGCGTATCGACAAAGGCACACTGAATACGTGTGGGCTCACCACCACTCAGGAAGAGCATATCGCCACGACCGATAAGCTGGTTAGCACCAGGCTGGTCGATAATCGTACGCGAGTCTGTCATCTGCATAACGCGGAAGGCGATACGCGCAGGGAAGTTGGCCTTGATACCACCTGTGATGACCTTGACATCGGGGCGCTGCGTAGCCACGATAAGGTGGATACCGATGGCACGAGCCTTCTGTGCAAGGCGCATAACGGGAGCCTCAACCTCCTTGGCTGTCATGATAAGGTCAGCAAACTCATCGATAATAACCACGATATATGGCAAGTAGCGGTGACCATTTGCGGGGTTGAGACGGCGCGACACGAACTTCTCATTATATTCAACAATGTTCTTTGCGTGTGCCGCCTTACACAACTCCAGACGGTTAGCCATCTCGGTGCAGAGGGCATTGAGTGTATACACCGCCTTCTTGGGATCGGTAACGATAGACTCATCCTCCGACTCCATCTTCGCGAGGAAGTGGCGCTCGAGCTTGTTGTATAGCGAGAATTCGACCATCTTGGGGTCGATAAGCACGAACTTCAACTCTGCGGGGTGCTTGCGGTAGAGCAACGACGTGATGATGGCGTTCAGACCCACTGACTTACCCTGACCCGTAGCACCCGCCACCAGCAAGTGAGGCATCTTCGCAAGGTCGAAGGTGTAGTTCTCGTTCTGGATGGTGCGACCAATAACGATGGGGAGCTCCGCCTTAGAGTTCTGGAACTCCTCGCTGCATATTGCCGAACGCATAGATACGGTCTGCTTGGTCTGGTTAGGCACCTCAATGCCTACAGTACCCTTACCAGGGATGGGGGCAATAATACGCACCTTCTCGGCCTTAAGATTCTGTGCGAGGTCATCCTCAAGACCCTGAATACGCGAAATCTTGACACCAGGCTCCTGAACAATCTCGTAGAGCGTGACAGTTGGACCCACTGTAGCGTGCATGCTGATGATGGGGATGTGGAAGTGGAGCAACGTCTCGCGAATGCGCTCCTTATTGCGGAATATCTCCTCCTCATCGAATGCCGACTGCGTCTTATGCTCACGGAGCAACGAGGGCGTGGGCGCTTGATAGTTATGAAGGTCGCGCATGGGGTCATAGAGGTCTGACTCTATATCATCCTCATCTACCGACTTAACGTTGTTCTCCGTAACCGTAACGACGATGCCGTCGCCATCCTCTGCCTCGGGCTCATTCTCGATACCCAGCAACTCGGCAGCATTTACATGGTTGCAGACCTCCTCGCCATCCTCCGCATCGCGGGGAACAACAAAGAAGTCATCATCAGAATTCACGGGAGCGGGCTCTGCAATAGGCTCTGCAACAGGCTCTGCAACAGCCTCTGCGGGGGTGGTCTCAACACTCTCCGCGAAGGGCATATCATCGCGAGGCTCAACCGTAAAGATGTCATCCTCATCCTGCTGACAAGACTCGACATATGGCTGAGCGGGAGTCTCCTCCTCCACCTCATTTGTTGCCTCCTCTACGCTCTCATCTACCGTCTCATCGGCTGCAGGCTGTGCCATATTCTCGGCGCTCTCCTCAACCTTCTTATTGCGCTTTGAACGCATCTTATTCCATAGACTCACAGCATATGCCGCTACCCACTCGTAGCCCGCAACACACCAGTTACCAAGCATTCGCAAGAAGTTACGATTGATGAGTATGCCGATAGTAATCCAACCAATAAGGATTACAAGCAATGTGCCGATGAAGCCTATCTGCGCTGTGAGCCAATCGCTCAACGCCAAGCCATAGTTGCCGCCAAGACCCGAGCCAAAGAGCTCCCAGCTGGTGCCGAAGATTGCGCCAAAGGTGATTGAGCCGAAGAGCAATATAAGGGCGCAGATGATAGCCAAGCGATGCAGGCGCAACGACTTAAAGCGGAACAAACGCCAACCAAAGAGAGTGATGAACATGGGCAAGATGATGGCAAAGAGACCAAATGTACCTCCCACCAACTTCTGCGCTACACGAGCACCCATAGGGCCACAGATGTTGTTGTAGACAACATCGACACGTGGATTTACCTCGTTGATGGCGCTCATATCCTCCTTCCAGTAAAAGAGATAGGAGATGATTGAGCACACGAGGAAGACACCCACAATCACAAGTGCGAAACCTGCGATAAGGCGTATGTTCTCCTTGCGCGACAACGACTCAGCACTCGCTGCGTCACCTCGCCTATTGGCTGACTTATTACTCTTAGCGTTTGCCATATATCTTTTATTCAGTTTCAGGTCTATTAATTATTGTTTCAGCCTTGTGTTCCAGGCGCTTGCGGTACTCCTCATCGGCAAATGTCATGTAACGCATCGTGGGCGTGTTGTCCCCTGATGCTGCGATGTCGTACCTATCCAGAAGCCACTCCACTCTGCGGGCTACGGCGGCACCCGAGTCGATAACCTCGATGCCTCTATCTGCCACTATGCGCTCGATTATCGGGCGTAGGAAGGGGTAATGCGTACATCCCAAGACCAACTTATCGACACCCTTATCGAGCAGCGGCTCTACCGCCTTGCGCACTAGACGTTCTGCCTCAACGCTCTGCTCCATATCGTTCTCGACAAGCTCCACGAAGCCCTCGCCCACGACCTTCACAACCTCGACATCCGAGGCGTAGCGTGCTGCCGTATCGAGGAACATATCGCTCGAGAGGCTATGTGCCGTTGCCAACACCGCAATCTTGCGTGTGACGGTACTCAGGCAAGCGGGCTTAACAGCGGGCTCCAAGCCCACAATGGGCATATCTGGCCAGCGCTTGCGCAAGGTTTCGACTGCGGCTGTGGTGGCGGTGTTACACCCCACAACAACCATCTTTACACCCTCCTCAACGAGGCGCTCAACAGCCTCGATGGCGAAGCCCTCAATCTCTGCACGCGACCTGCCGCCATATGGGCAGTTCTTGCCATCGCCGAGATAGAGCAACGACTCGTGTGGGAGCAAGCATCTGAGCTCGCGCCATACCGAGAGGCCACCAAAGCCTGAGTCGTAGACTCCTATGGGTGCGTTATTCATCTGGTTTACAATTTGTTTACTATATACTCAACAACATCGTCGTCGCTCATCGAAGTGCAGTCCACGGTGATGTGTGCCTGGGTGTAGTACTTCTCGCGCTCGGCCATCTGTTGGTGCATAAACTCGAGCAACTCCTCATCGCTCTTACCCCTGAACATAGGGCGCTTCTCTCTGCCATATGCCGAGAGGCGCGATAGTATCTGCTCGGGCGTGCGACGCAAGTAGATAGTAACACCAGTGCGGAGCATCCACTCCATGTTATCCTTCCAAGTGGGCAGACCGCCACCCGTGGCAATCACCAAGTCCAAGCCCTCGTTTGCCAAGCCTTCGACAGCCCTACGCTCAGCGATGCGGAAGTACTCCTCGCCCTCGTAGTGGAAGATATCGGCAATGGGAGCACCCACCTGCTGCTCTACGACGTTATCCGTGTCGAGAAAGCGTAAGCCCATGCGGCGTGCAAGGCGCTTACCCAGAGAGCTCTTACCCGAGCCTGCATATCCCACCAAGAACACTACCATAACACGCTTATTTAGAAAAGGTTAAGCTGTGAAGCACCCAATACCTCAGTTGCCTCGGCACGCTCGTTATAGTCGACATTGGGGTCGGCACTTATATCCTCGCCCACGATGTCCTCCATATCGAGAGCCTCATCATCGGCAACATCCTCGCTCATCTCCTCATCCAAGAGTGGCTCATCCTCGAGCTCCTCATCCTCAACCTCGGGCTCCTCAGGCTCGATGAAGCGGAGTGTGGCAATCTCATATATTGAGAGGCGCTTACCCTTAGCACGGTGGCTCTTGATGGCGATAAACTCATCCACATCGACCATCTCTGTGGGTCGCTGCTCATGCTGACCGCCGAACGTAATCTCCAACTGAGCACCCTTGCGGTAGGTCATAGACTCAAAGCGCATAGGAGCACCCTCCTCCAAGAAGAACTGTGTCTTGTCGCCCTCCTCAAGCTGGAAGCGCTTCATATAGTAGTAGTTCTGCTCGCCGTCGTAATAGCATACAGAGTATACTCGACCAGCGACATAGCGCTCAACACGGATTGTGTCATCGGGGAAGTGCTGCTGCACGTCGAAGCCAGTGATGTAGTACTGATTCTTGGCTGTCCACACAACGATCTTATCATCGCCCTTAAACTCGCCAAGTAACATACCGCGACCATCTGTATTCAAGCGACGCACATCCTCATCGTACCAGATGTTCTGGCCACCGAGCGTAGAGGCGCAGCGCTCCTTGAGTACAATCTTGTTGATTGGGTAGCGCGTAACGAGATTACCCACGCTCTGGCGACCCTTAATTGCGAGAGTCGAGAGGTCGAGGTCGATGATACACTTCTTAAGTCGCGCACGTGGACGGAGATAGATCTTCAAGATCTCGGCCTCGCCATTGGGATTGACAGACAAGTAGAGCAACTCACTCTTTGCTGTGCCCTTCGTAAGGTCATACTCCTTGTCGCGTGTTACAGACTTAATAGCACAGCGCTTCATCATGATAGCACCACCACGGCCATCACGGTAGAGCATATTGTAGATGGTACGCTCGTCGTTGCGCTTATATATACCTATATAATATATACCCTTATCGAAGAATGCCTTTTCGGTTATCTTCGTAATCTTATATCTACCATCCTTGAGGATGATGATAACATCGTCGAGGTTCGAGCAGTCGCAAACAAACTCCGAGTCCTTCATGCTCTTACCGAAGCCGAAGAAGCCCTCTGCCCTATCGACATAGAGTTTAGCATTCGATGATGCCACCTTCCATGCCTCGATGGTGTCGAACTCACGAATCTCGGTGCGACGCTCCTTGCCCTCAGCATACTTAGCCTTGATGCGCTCGAAGTAGGCAATGGCGTAGTCGGTGAGGTGGTCGAGATCGTGCTTTGTCTGCTTGATATCCTTCTCAATCTGCTTAATCTCGTTATCGGCCTTCTCGCTATCGTAGCGCGAGATACGAATGAACTTCAACTCCGTGAGTCGCTGTACATCCTCGATAGTAACCTCGCGGCGTAGCTTCGACTTGAATGGCTCGAGACCCTTATCTACAGCCTCGTATGCAGCCTCACGTGTGCGACAACCCTCGATAAGCTGGTAGAGCTTATTCTCGATGAAGATGCGCTCCAAAGATGCAGCATGCCATGCCTCGTTGAGCTCATCGAGCTTAATCTGAAGTTCCATACCCAAGAGACCCTTTGTGTGGTCAGTCGAGTAGCGCAAGATCTCGCTCACACCCATAAATACGGGCTTGTTATCTACAATCACGCAGGCATTGGGCGAGATAGATACCTCACAGTCGGTGAAGGCGTAGAGTGCGTCGATGGTCTTGTCCGAAGACTCATCCGCAGCAACCTGAATGACAATCTCCACCTTCTCGGCGGTGTTGTCATCGACCTTCTTAATCTTAATCTTACCCTTATCGTTCGCCTTGATGATAGACTCTTTAATAGACTCCGATGTTGTGCCGTAGGGGATCTCCGTAATGGCAAGCGTGCGCTTATCAATCTTCGAGATGCGGGCACGAACACGTACTGAGCCACCTCGCAAGCCGTCGTTGTAGTTGCTGGCATCCATGATACCGCCAGTCTGAAAGTCGGGAACAAGCATAAACTCCTCGCCACGCAAGTAGGCGATAGAGGCGTTGATAAGCTCCACAAAGTTGTGGGGCAAAATCTTCGAGGCGAGACCTACGGCGATACCATCAGCACCCTGCGCCAAGAGCAATGGGAACTTGATAGGCAATGTCACGGGCTCCTCCTTACGGCCATCGTATGCCAACATCCACTCCGTAGTCTTCTTGTTGTAGACCACATCGAGGGCAAACTTCGACAAGCGAGCCTCGATATATCGACCCGCAGCAGCCTCATCACCCGTGAGGATGTTACCCCAGTTACCCTGCATATCAATAAGAAGACCCTTCTGTCCGAGCTGAACAAGGGCATCTTTGATTGAGGCATCACCATGGGGGTGGTACTGCATGGCCTGACCCACGACGTTAGCCACCTTATTGTAGCGACCATCCTCCACACACTTCATGGCGTGCAAGATACGGCGCTGCACAGGCTTAAGACCATCGGCCAAGTGGGGCACAGCACGCTCCAAGATAACATACGAGGCGTAGTCCAAGAACCAGTTCTTGAACATACCCGAGATGCGGCGCACGCCATCCTCTGCTGAGGTCAGCGCACCATACTTACCCTTGGGGGCATCTACGACATCCTCTGTCTCCTCCTCAGCCTCTGGGGCTACAACAACCTCCTCCAACTGAGTATCCTCAACTTCGATTATATCTTTAGCCATTAGTCAACGAGTTTCAAGTTTTCAACAATATCCTCCTCCACGCGTAGGTTACCTACGATGAAGTCCTTGCGGTCGGGCGTATTCTTACCCATGTAGAAGTCCAAGAGGTCCTGAATTGGGTCATCCTTCGTGAGGCGCACCTTATCCAAGCGCATGCCCTCGCCAATGAACTCCTTGAACTCGGCAGCCGAAATCTCACCGAGACCCTTGAATCGTGTAATCTCGGCCTGAGCGCCACACTTCTTAATTGCTGCCGTGCGCTCCTCGTCGCTATAACAGTAGTGCGTCTCCTTCTTGTTACGCACACGGAATAGAGGCGTCTGCAAGATGTAGAGGTGACCCAAGCGGATTACATCGGGGAAGAACTGCATGAAGAAGGTTGTCAACAGCAAGCGGATGTGCATGCCGTCGACATCGGCATCCGTTGCGATGATCACCTTGCGGTAGCGCAAGTTATCCATGTCCTCCTCAATGTTGAGCGCCGCCTGAAGGAGGTTGAACTCCTCATTCTCGTAGACGATGCGCTTCTTAAGTCCGTAGCAGTTGAGCGGCTTACCGCGCAACGAGAAGACGGCCTGAGTGCGGGGATCACGGCTTGCGGTGATAGAACCCGATGCTGAGTTACCCTCCGTGATGAAGATCATTGTCTCCTCCGCCAATTCATGCTTGTCGGTATAGTGAATCTTGCAGTCGCGGAGCTTCTTGTTGTTTAGTGACACCTTCTTTGCCGCCTCGCGCGCCTTCTTCTGCACGCCAGAGATAGCCTTACGCTCCTTCTCGTTCTCTACGATCTTCTTTTGAAGTATCTGTGCCGCCTCAGGGTGCTTGTGCAGGTAGTTGTCGAGATGCGTAGCGAGGAAGTCGCCTACGAACTGACGCATTGTAACACCCGCCTCCTTATCCTTTGAGCCGAGCTTGGTCTTTGTCTGCGACTCGAAGATTGGGTCGTTGATACGCACCGACACCGCAGCGATGATAGATGTGCGGATGTCCGAGGGGTCGTAATCCTTATGATAAAACTCCTTGATGGTCTTTGCCACAGCCTCGCGTAGTGCCGCCTGGTGCGTACCGCCCTGAGGTGTGTACTGACCATTTACGAATGAGTAGTACGACTCGCCATAGCCGTTGCCGTGGGTGATAACCACCTCGATATCCTCATCCGAGATGTGGATGGGAGCATACAAGGGTTCACTCGAGAGGTTATCGTTGACCAAATCGAGAAGACCATTCTTCGAGATATATGGCTTGCCGTTGAGCACCACCGTAAGACCGAGGTTGAGGTAGGTGTAGTTCTTGACCATCTGCTCCACATACTCAAGGTTGTAGGCATAATCACCAAAGACCTCGCGGTCTACCACGAACTCCACGTATGTACCATTAGCCTCCGCTACGCCACTCTCTGTGCGGTCGGTAAGCTCCAAACCCTGCGAGAATGATACGCTGCGTGCCTCGCCATCGCGTACTGAGCGAGCGAGGAAGTGGCTCGAAAGCATATTTACGGCCTTGACGCCGACACCATTAAGACCTACCGTCTTCTTAAACGCGTCGCCACCATACTTACCACCCGTATTCATCTTGCTCACCGCATCCGAAAGCGCCTCGAGTGGAATACCTCGACCGTAGTCGCGTACCGATACCTTATCACCCTCGATGGTGATCTCGATGCGCTTACCCGCGCCCATGATGAACTCATCGATAGAGTTATCTACGACCTCCTTGATGAGCACATAGATACCATCATCGCTCTGCGTACCATCGCCGAGCTTGCCGATGTACATACCTGGGCGAAGACGTATATGTTCGCGTGGCGTGAGCGTTACGATAGCATCTTTGCCATACGCGGCTGTTGACTGATTCTGTTCTGCCATATATTGTGTTTCTCCTATTTCTTGTTAGCTCGCAACTCTGCCAATGTATTAACCATTGTCTCGTGCACCTCTGCCATTACCTCCTTGATTGAAGCCTCCTCGATGCGCTCCTTAGATACGGGAGGGAGCACCTTGATGGTAACGCGGTTGCGCCAGTTCATCCAGCGACCCTTACGCATGGTGTTTGTACCCTCAACAACCACTGGCAAGATGGGCACACCTGCATCCTTGGCCAAGATGAAGGCGCCAGCCTTGAAGTTGTGAATCTCGCCATCTGCAGAGCGTGTACCCTCGGGGAAGATTGATACCGAAGCACCCTTCTTCAACCACTCCAAGCCGCGCGTGTGCACAAAGCGCATCGCCTCCTTGGGGTTTGAACGGTTGATAACGATATCGCCGTGCATGTAGAGCAAGCGACCTACCATGGGGATTTTGTATACCTCACGCTTCGACACCCACTTAAACACAATAGGCAACGGATAGATACTCATGATATCCATCATAGACATGTGGTTGATAACGATAACGTAGGGTTGGTTTTTATCGATGTTCTCTACACCCACCACATCGCGACCCATGTGTGGTGGAAGGCCGAATACGACGTCTGTAATCCACTTGCTAATGCGGTGCACAACCACTCGGCGCTTGTCGAATGGGTAGCAGAGGAAGAAGGCTATCCACGATAGTAGGTAGAGTCCGAAACAGAGGACAACTGCGGTGATGTAGTAGAGGAAAGTTAACATAATAAACTTGTTTTAAGTGGTCTATTTTTTCAATTTGGCAAAGATAGACATTTTTTACGGATATACAAAGTATATCGCGGGAAAGTTATTAACAATCGCAACAAAAAAAAGCACCCCAAACGGAGTGCTTTTTTATTGATTACACCTCAACCCTACTTCTTCAAGAAGCAAGTCTTGAGCACGATGCTGCTGCCATCAATTTTGCAATCTACCTCCTCGGGGTTCTCCGTGAGGCGGATGCTCTTAACCTTTGTGCCACGCTTGATGACCATCGATGAGCCCTTAACCTTAAGATCCTTGATTACGGTCACAGCGTCGCCATCCATAAGCTCTGCGCCATTGCTATCGCGTGCTACATCATCTGCAGGTGCTGCCTCCTCGCTTGCGTGGAACTCGTGACCACAGTCGGGGCATACGTTAACTGAACCATCGAAATAGGTGTTCTCGCCACCACATACGGGGCAATTTGGTGTCTCCATAGTTTTTTTCGTTTTAAAATTTCGACACAAAGGTAGCAAAAATTTCGACAACGGCAAAAACCACCCTACTGCTCCACCCTAACCTCAATCGTGAGGCCTATGTGTGAGAGTCGCTCCTTGAGCTTGGGCAGCTCCTCATCCATAAACTTCTTACGCTCGAGCTGCTTGATATGATCCTGCGCTCCCACAGCCACAAAGAATCCGACGCCACGGCGGTTGTAAATGATGCCATCGGCCTCCAAGCGCTCGTAGCTACGCATGACGGTATTGGGGTTTACACCCACCGTTGCCGCCATCTCGCGCACCGATATTATACGCTCATCCTCGCGCCATTCACCCGAGAGGATACGCATTGTAATATGGTCGTATATCTGTCGCCAAATAGGCTTTTCTTCACTGAATTGCATAACACTAACTCTTTGATTACCACTTAACCTGACGTCTGCGCAAAGCAACATATCCGAGCGCATATATAGCCACGGGAGTCATAGCATAAATAGCCTTAACGATATTCTCTACGACACTCTTTGTTGCCTCATCGGGATTAAACGAGAAGTTAAAAGCTACATTATCCGAGAGCCAATCCATACCCAAAGCAAAAAGCACCATGAATAAAACGAAGCCAATAAAGAGCATTAAATAGGTAAGAATAAGGCTACGGCGTGCACAAATGTTTATAAGCAAACTTGTCGAGCAGACAATCTGCACAAAGACATACATAGGCCAGTAAAGCAATGCCTCATCAGCCAAAAGAGCATACGCCGAGCAGAAATCGAGGTTCTCGAAAAATAAAGATGAAAGCTGATTAACATGAAATGGTGCTACCACTCCAAGAATCAAAGCAGATGCTAAAGCAAAGACTGCGGGATATGCCACAGCAAGATTAACAACATTAAACACCTGGCGCTCTGCCGCAGATACGGGCAATACGCCATCCATAATCTTTGTACCTCTGCCACGCATGGTGCGAGTTGTCGAAACTGCCACAGCTATACCACCAAATACGTATATAGCAACAAGCATACTCACTGCCGTATGCAGGTTGTGGCTAAGTATTCCAAATAGCGAGGGAAGGGCTATAACAGCCAAAATAAAACTTAGGTAGTGAAAGCGTGTAACGCTATAGTGGTAGCGAGCATACTGCGCTACGCGACGTAGTGAAAAGCTCTTCATAGTTCTAACGGTTAAAAAGTTTATTGATAGATACTCGGTCTGCGGTTACAGCATTGAACAACAACTCGATATTGAGCTGCGTCTCCTCACCCTCGCGGTTCTCCATCACCGCCATATCACCCGCAATGGTCATCTCCTTGTAGAGCACATTATCGCTCTCCGCAGCGCGACCAAACTTTAGTTTATTGCATATCTCTGCCGTTGTTGCCACAAGTGCCACACCCTCCGTGTCGAGGATCACAATGTTATCCAGCAGCGACTCTACATCTGCCACCTGGTGCGTAGAGATCACCACCATGCGACTCTCATCGACATACGAGGCGAGCAGACGACGGAAGATAGACTTCGAGGGAATATCGAGGCCATTCGTAGGCTCATCCATAAGGAGCATGCGCACGTTGCACGCAAGAGCGAAGGCGATGTATGCCTTCTTGCGCTGACCCATAGACATATTATGTAGTCTGTCCTGGGTATTCACCTTGAGTTCCTCGGCATAGCGACGCATAGAGCCGTGGTCGAAGCGTGGATAGAAGGGTCTCATCATCGCCGCATAGCGCTCCAATGAGAGGTTGGGCAAGTCGAACTCCTCTGGGATAATCATCATATCAGCAAACATCTCTGGCTGGCGAGTCATTGGGTCTACGCCATCAACACGCACCTCGCCACTGGTTGGGCGCATGATGCCACAGATAAGTTTAAGAAGCGTGGTCTTACCGATGCCATTGCAGCCAAGTAGTCCATGGATGTGACCCTCGCCAAGCTCGAGAGTTATATCATCGAGCACCTTGCGACGTGCTTTGTAACCAAATGTCAGTTTCTCTGTCTTAATCATAAATCCTATCGTTTTATAGGTTATTAACTGCGCTTTTGTCGTGTATCACATTACTAATACACTGCAAAGGTAATGATAATTTCTACACCTCCAAATTTCCTAGGCTATTTTTTGCATATTTTTTGATAAAAAGCGGTACTAAATATAATAAACATAGGTATATAAATTAACTGAAAAATATCGAACGATTTATTTGGAGAAATCAAAAATAGAGGATATATTTGCAGTGTATTAGTTGAGTAGTACACTATAGCAAGGAAGACGTTGACGCAAAGAGAGAGACCAATGGGTCGCAAGAGGCCAAAAGGAGAGAAGTGACAACGCGGACAATTGTAGATGATAGAGACCTCGCTTTTGTCTCTTATATCTCTTTCATCTCTTATGTCCACGCTGTAACAAAATACCGATTTAAGCGTTATATGAGAAAATTCACCTCGCACTGCAAAAAAAGTTGGCCAAAAATTTGGTAGGGGGGGGGAATTGCTATCTTTGCAAATAGAAACAAACAACTAGAAAAATAATAACTTAAAAGAGAGATACCATGAGGCGTTTGACATCAATCATTCTCACAACACTCTTCGTGCTCGCTACAGCATTTACGGCATCGGCACAGAAGTACATCCTTACGGGTCGCATCATCGACACCGAGCTTAACCCAATACCCTACTCTACCGTTGTAGTACTGAGCGAGGGCGACCAGATTACGGGCGGCTCAACAAACGATGAAGGCCGCTTCAACCTTGTTGTCCCCGTGGGCAACTACACACTCAGCGCGCGTTACCTCGGCTACAAGAGCGTGGAGGTCAACATCAGCATCACCGCAACGACAGACCTCGGCGACATCATCCTCGAAGCAGAGTCGGAGGCTATCGATGAGGTTGTTGTAACTGCACAACTTATACGCCGCGAGGCAGACCGCTTTGTGGTAGATGTAGCGAACTCGCCAATAGCCATAGGTAAGGATGGCGAGGAGCTATTGAAAAGCTCGCCAGGCGTATGGATTCAGGATGACAAGATCTCTATTAACGGTGCATCGGGCTCGAAGGTCTACCTCAACGACCGCGAGGTGAAGATGGAGGATGCACAGCTCATCGCCTACCTACGCTCACTCAGCGCCAATGACATCCAGCGCATTGAGATTGTACCCCAGTCGGGAGCAGACTACGACGCGGCATCTGCGGGCGGTATCATCAAGATCACGACCAAGAAGCGCCTCGACTCAGGCCTCCAGGGCTCGGCATCGCTCACTGCAAATGGCACAAAGGGTTTATACAACGTAATGCCCTCGGTGTCACTAAACTACAATAGCGGCAACCTCAACCTCTATGGTCGCACATGGGCGGGCATATCGGGTCAGGAGTACACCACAACAGAGCACACCGACTACACCTCGGGCACGCTTATCGACGCGGCGACAGAGATGGATGATGACTCACGCTGGGCGGGCTTAAACCTCGGCTTTGTCTACGACATAACACCCAAGCACAGCATCGGCGCGGAGGTGCAGCACAACTACTGGGGTAATGGCGACGCAACCGACACATGGACCGAACACACAGCCCTCGGCACAACCATGCGCAGCGATGGCAAATACGCATCATCTACCGCAAGCAACATGACTACTGCAACGCTCAACTACATCTATAAGCTCGATGATATGGGCTCGACATTGAAGTTTATCGGCGACTACACACACCAGTCGACACCCAAACACAACGACTTCTTCGATGCCAGCTACAACATCCTAACACCCAGCGTAGTGCGCGACTCTACATATCGCTACGATGCCAACAGCCGCTACCACCTCGCAACAGCAACCGTGGCGCTCGAGAAGATACTCTCGCCCAAGGTAATCCTCAAGGCGGGTGCGAAGTACACCTATAACAACAACGCCAACTATGCCGACTACGAGTACCTCGAGGGCGAAGCATGGACACCTAATCTCAACCAGAGTTACGACATCGGCTACAACGAGAATATCGGTGCAGCATACGCCATTGCCACAGCGCGCCTCGGTCGCGTGAGCCTTGTGGGTGGCCTTCGTGGCGAGTACACATGGTTCCGCTCCAACGATGGCGCGGTGAAGCAGAACTACTTCGACCTCTTCCCAAATGCCAACGTCTCGTATGCCCTCACCGCAGATGGAGCATACTCGCTCATTGCGCAGTACTCACGCACCATCAGTCGACCCTCGTTCTGGGCACTCTCACCCAACGAGACAAAGATCTCGGAGTATATGATTCAGCGCGGCAACCCCAACCTCAAGCCATCGTACAACAACTCGGCATCAGTAACTGCGGTGCTCAAATACAAGTATACCATCACCGTGGGTATTCAGATTATGGAGAACGCCATCCAGCAGGCTACGATTGTCGATGAGCAGAATCCCGAGTTGCTCATTCTGCAGACCATCAACTTCCCCACGCTGAACAACCTCTTCGCATCGATAAACCTACCCTTCCAGATTACGAAGTGGTGGAGCGCAAACGTAAACTCGACAGCGATGTATATGGGTCAGCGCATATACCCAGATGAACCTGTGCGTCGCATATTCATGTTCCAAGCAAATGCACAGATGTCATTCACACTACCCAAGGAGTTCTTCATCGAGGTTGACGGTCACTTCGTGCATGGCGCACAGGTGGGCAACACCCGCATCAAGGACTTCGGCAATATGAACGTGATGCTCAAGAAACGTTTGTTGGACAATAAGTTAACTCTCTCACTCGGAGCAACCAACATCCTCAACCTCCCACAGACCATCACCATCGAGGAGGCGAGCTTCAAGCGCGTGATGACAGCGAAGCAGCCATGGAGCACCGCAGCGGTCAAGTTCTCGGTGTCGTATAACTTCAACTCAGGCAAGCAGTTCCGCGCCAAGAGCGTAGAGAGTGGCTCGGCAGAGGATCGTGGTCGCTTGGGCAGCACAGGAAACTAACATAACACACATAACTATGAAACGCATTGTACTACTAATCAGCGCATTGTCGCTATTGATGTTACCATCATGCATCGACATCCGAGTGAATTTGGAATCGGCAAAGGGCGATGTCATCGAGCGCACACTATCCATCAGCGAGGATATAACCGCAGTCGCTGTAACGAATGGTATAACCGCCATTGTCGACCACACACTACCCCGCGGTGAGGTGCGAGTGCTCACACACAGCGATGTACAGGATATGGTGGTTGTGGAGACCAAGGGCTCGACACTCAACCTCAAGATGCGAGCTTCAGCCATCAACATCAAGGTGCTCGAGATACGCATACCCGCCTACGACTACGACTCTGTAGCCACCGCTGGCGGCAGCGACTTCGAGTGGGAGGGCTGCACAGTAGAGACACTCAATGTGGCGGCATCATCGGGCTCGGATTTGGAGATTAAGGGCTCGTGCAAGGTGCTTAACGCCGCAGCAAGCAGCGGTGCCGACCTCGACCTCGAAGAGCTTATAGCAGAGAGCGTTACCATTGCCGTATCGAGTGGCGCAGATGCCCATGTCTATGCCACAAGAGAGCTCATAGCAAATGCTACGGGCGGCGCGGAGATTACCTACTCGGGCAACCCCACATCGAAGGAGATAAACGCCTCGACCAGCGCAACAATCTCGCGAGACTGACAACCACACCCAACAACATCCAATGGCGTCGGCAATGCTGACGCCATTGTTGTTTTATACTATCACACCCTCGCTCCATTCAAAAAAAACAAAATTACCACCACAGAGATACCAACAACAAGGAATTTTTACTATCTTTGTATGATTATATACATATAGCAACGAAGTAATGAGAGTCTCTCTATTTCAAAACATACTCACGCTGTTACCCCCAGAGGTGGCACACAACCTCCGTATGCGCCTTATGCGCTTCGTGGGAAGAATGCCATTGGGACGCTGGTGGATGAAGCAGCTCTACGCACCAAAGCAGAAGGAGCTCCACACCGAGGTGCTCGGCCTCTCCTTCCGCAACCCCATAGGCGTAGCTGCAGGCTTCGACCCCGATGGCGACAACCTCAAAAATCTCGGAGCCATGGGCTTCGGATTTGTGGAGCTCGGCTCTGTGATGTCACGCCGCCACCCTGGCACACCACGCCCACGCCTCAAGCGCATACGCTTCAAGAGCTCATACCTCGACAAAACGGGCTACCCCAGCCTCGGACTGGAGCACGCGCTGAGCAATGTGCGCAAGCGCCACAAGCACACCAAGCAGCTTGTGATAGGTTGCAACATCTCAAAGATAACATTGACACACCCCGACGACATCGCCAAGGAGTACCTCCGCGTATTCCGCAACATGTATCAGTATGTCGACTTCTTCGTAATCAACATCGCATGTAGCACCTCGACAAAGCCCTTCGAGCCCCGCACCGCCGAGGAGATACACGCAATTATCGACCCCTTGTTTGAGTTCCGCCGCGGTCAGCTCGACTACCGCCCCGTGCTGCTCAAGATATCTCCCGACCTGACACGCGAGGAGCTCGACACCATCATCGACATCCTCATCGAGACACCCCTCGACGGCATTGAGGCTGTTGCGGGCTCTAGTGCCATGGCCAAGGAGCAGGGATGTAGCACAGGTGGCGCTGTTACGGGCGCCATGCTCATAGAGAGAGCTATAGACACCGTGAGCTACATCGCCGAGAAGACCGAGCACAACTACCCCATCATCGGCTCGGGAGGCATGATGCGTCCCACGGATGTTAAGCGTATGATGGAGGCGGGAGCATCACTCGTAGCCCTAAATACGGGCTTGCGCGAGCATGGCATGCGTATGCTCAAGGCAAGTGTCGATGAACTACGCAACAACCCTGTTACAGAGAGCACTAAATAGCATGAAAGCAACGATTATAACCATAGGTGATGAGATTCTCATCGGCCAGATTGTAGACACGAACAGCGCCTCAATCTCGCGCAAGCTAAATGCCGCAGGCATCGCCATAGCCACAAAGCTATCTATCGGAGATACGCGCGAGGCTATCACCGAGGCTGTGGGACGCGCTATCGCCGAGTGTGACATCACAATCATCACAGGCGGCCTGGGCCCCACGAAGGATGACATCACCAAGCACACCCTTGCTCAGATCTTCAACTCTGAGCTTGTGTACAACGAGACCGAGGGAGAGCACGTGCGCACGCTCCTTGAGCGCCGTGGCATAGCCTTCACCGACCTCAATCGAGGTCAGGCAATGCTACCAGCATGTTGCACCGTTCTGCACAATGCACACGGCACAGCCCCAGGCATGTGGTTCGACACCCCCAGTGGTGGCGTGGTTGTATCGCTTCCTGGCGTACCCTTCGAGATGGAGCACCTCATGGATGATGAGGTGATACCCCGCATCAAGGCGCGCTACCAGCTCCGTTCTATCGTGCACCGCACGCTCATTACACGTGGCATCCCCGAGTCTATCCTCGCCGAGCGCATCGAGGCATGGGAGGATGCTCTGCCCGAGCACCTACACCTCGCCTACCTCCCCGCGCCCAATGTGGTGCGTCTACGCCTCTCGGCATATGACGTTGAGGGTGAGGCCACCGAGGCGGAGATTACAGCGCAGTTCGACACCTTGCGCACCATCATTGGCGACAACATCGTGGGCTACGAAGGTAGCACCCTCGAGGCACAGATACACGACATACTCACCGCGCGTGGCGAGACCCTCGCCGTTGCTGAGAGCTGCACAGGAGGCACTATAGCCTCGAAGTTCACAGCCATGGCAGGTGCTTCAGCATACTTCATGGCGGGAGTTGTGAGCTACTCCAACGCCGCAAAGCACGATATGCTCGGCGTAAGTAACGAGAGCCTCGCGGCATACGGTGCAGTTAGCGAGCAGGTGGCACGCGAGATGGCAGAGGGCGTACGCCGCGCCGCACATGCCGACTACGCCATAGCAACTACGGGCATCGCAGGCCCCACAGGTGGCAGCGAGGCAAAACCCGTAGGCACAGTGTGGATGGCTGTGGCAACACCAACCGATACAATCGCCATAATGCGCAACTGTGGCACCGACCGCAGTCAGATAATAAGCCGCGCCTCGGCATACGCCATCGAGATGCTATACAACGAGCTTAAAACTTTAACCCGCTAAGAAACAAACAACTATAACCATGATACGTTCTATCTTAGACACTGACCTTTACAAGTTTACGACATCCTACGCCTACTTCAAGCTATACCCACAGGCGATAGGTACGTTTACGTTCAACGACCGTGCAAAGACACAGTTCGACGATGACTTCCTCGAGGACCTCAAGGCAGAGCTTAAGGCCTTGGAGCGCATATCGCTCTCGGATGATGAGTTCCAGTACATGATTCGCTGCTGCAAGTATATCCCACAGAACTACTTCGAGTGGCTCAAGGGCTTCCACTTCGACGCATCGAAGATCAACGTATGGCTCGATGAGGAGCGCCATCTCCAGATCAACGTCACTGACTATATGTATAAGGTTACGCTCTACGAGATTCCTATCCTCGCAACCGTATCGGAGCTCTTCCATTTGCGCAACAGCTACGACGCCGAGGCTATGATCGAGCGCCTGGAAAAGAAGGAGCAGATAGCACGCGAGAACAACATCATCTTCTCGGACTTCGGCACACGCCGCCGCTTTTCGTACGACGTGCAGCGCATGGTGGTTAAGCACCTCAAAAACAACCCTTGCGGCTGTACAGGCACATCTAACTGCCACCTCGCTATGGAGTTGGATATGAAGATGATAGGCACATATCCACACGAATTACCAATGTTCATCGCAGCGGTGAATGGTGGCCCTCGTAACGCCAACTACCTCACCATGGAGGACTGGGTAAAGGTATACGACGGTTACCTCGGCACAGCCCTCACCGACAGCTTCGGCTCGGAGGTATTCTTCAACAACTTCTCGAAGAAGCACGCCAGCCTCTTTGATGGTGTGCGCCACGACTCTGGCGACCCCATCGCATTTATCGACATGGCCATCAACCGCTATAAGGAGCTCGGTATCGACCCTATGACTAAGTCTATCGTATTCAGCGACTCGCTCAACTTCGAGAAGTGCGTGCAGATTAAGAAGGCTTGTGAGGGACGCATCAAGTGCATGTTCGGCATCGGCACAAACCTAACCTGTGACACAGGCCACGCTTCGTGCAACATCGTTATGAAGCTATCATCATGCCAGATCAACTCACGCAAGCCTAAGGAGTTGTGCGTGAAGCTCTCGGATGTTGAGGGTAAGGAGATGGGTGACCCACAGGAGGTTGCTGTTTACCGCTACTTGTTGCGTAATCAGGGCAACAGATAGCGAAAAATAGTAAAAAACATACTATTTTAACTAGCTAACGTTTGCTATATTAAAATTTTTATGTATCTTTGTGCGCTTTTGTGCCACGGTGGCATGAAAGGTAAAAATAAAGTACAATGAAAGTTTGTGAAATCACTGGTAAGGTAGCGATGGTGGGTAACAACGTTTCTCACTCGCACATCCGCACCAAGCGTAAGTTCTCTCCAAACTTGAGAACAAAGCGTTTTTGGTCAGAGGAGGAGGGCCGTTGGATCACTTTGAAGGTTTCAGCAGCCGGCATCAAAACAATTAACAAGAAGGGTCTTGCAGTAGCACTCCGTGAGGCAAAGGCCGCAAAGAAGGTTTACTAAAAAAAGGTAACAGAAAATGGCAAAGAAAGGTAACAGAGTGCAGGTGATCCTTGAGTGCACCGAGCAGAAGGAGAGCGGCGTTGCAGGTATGTCTCGCTACATCACCACAAAGAACAAGAAGAACACTCCTGAG
>JAFZGE010000124.1 GCA_017555545.1 Alistipes sp. | reverse complement strand
GCTGAGTTGCTCATGGCAAACGGCATCAAGGCGCGCGCATATCACGCAGGTATGGATGCGCAGACGCGAGCAGATAATCAGGATGCCTTCCTTCACGAGCGCGTAGATGTCATCGTTGCGACCATCGCCTTCGGTATGGGTATCGACAAGCCCGATGTGCGCTACGTCATCCACTACGATATTCCAAAGTCGTTGGAGGGCTACTACCAGGAGACAGGTCGTGCAGGACGCGATGGTGGCGAGGGTCACTGTCTGACGTTCTACAGCTATAAGGATATTCAGAAGCTCGAGAAGTTCATGCAGGGAAAGCCCGTTGCCGAGCAGGAGATTGGCAAGTTGTTGCTCCTCGAGACTGTATCATATGCCGAGAGCTCGATGTGTCGTCGCCGCTCATTGTTGCACTACTTTGGCGAGACATACCCAGAGACCAACTGTGGCAACTGCGACAACTGTTGCAAACCCAAACCCAAAGTGGAGGCCAAGGAGGAACTTCAGCTTGCGCTCGAGGCACTTAAGGCTATTGGTGACAAGTTCAAGGTAGACCACCTCGTTGCTGTGCTTATGGGTAAGACTACGGCGATGATTAAGAGCTACAGCCACAACAAACTTGAGATGTTTGGTGCGGGCGAGGATAAGGACGTACGCTTCTGGAACGCCGTAATCCGCCAGGGTCTTATCATGGGTCTTATCGACAAGAACATCGAGAACTACGGCCTTATATCTATTAACGCGCGCGGAGAGGAGTATATCAAGAAGCCTACGTCGATCTCTATCACCATCGACCACGACTACGACGCCGAGGATGAGAACGAGCCATCAGGCCCAATCAAGGGTGGCGGTGCTGCGGATGAGGAGCTCTACGCTATGCTTAAGGACTTGCGCCGTAAGGTGGCAAAGCAGAATGACCTTCCTCCATACGTAATCTTCCAGGATCCTTCGCTTGAGGATATGTCTATTCAGTATCCCATCACTATCGAGGAGTTGCAGACTATCTCGGGCGTGGGTGCGGGTAAGGCACAGAAGTTTGGCGAGGAGTTCGTAAAGCTCATCAAGGCATATGTCGAGGAGAAGGAGATCCTGCGACCACAGGATATGGTCGTTAAGGGCGTGGCTAACAAGTCGAGCAACAAGATCTTCATCATTCAGTCTATCGACCGCAAGATGGACTTCGAGGATATCGCACGCGCTAAGAACCTCGACCTCGATGAGTTGCTTACTGAGATTGAGGCTATCGTTAACTCTGGCACACGCCTCGATATCCAGTACTACCTCAACAAGGTTATGGATGAGGATAAGGTCGAGGATATCTACCTCTACTTCAAGGAGGATGCCGAGACCGACTCGTTGGATGACGCTATCGAGGAGCTAGGCTCGGAGTATAGCGAGGAGGAGATTCGCCTTGTGCGCATCAAATTTATTTCGGAGGTTGCAAACTAAAATATTGACATGGCAGAAGTAAGAGCAAAGAAGGCTCTCGGTCAGCACTTCCTGACCGACCTGAACATAGCACGCAAGATTGCGACATCACTCTCGGGTGGCACAGCCGAGGCACCAGACAAGGTGCTCGAGGTTGGTTGCGGCATGGGTGTGCTCACACAGTTTCTGTTGGAGCGCAACGATGTTGTGACCTATGGTGCGGAGATTGACACCGAGTCGGTGGAGTATCTCCATGCCCACTACCCCGAGTTTGCACCCCGCCTCACCGAGGGCGACTTCCTCAAGATGGATCTCCGTGCCGCGTATGGTGACCGACTCAAGATTATTGGCAACTTTCCCTATAACATCTCATCACAGATCTTCTTCAAGGTTCTCGAGAACCGTGATATCGTGCCCGAGTGCGTGGGTATGATTCAGAAGGAGGTGGCTGTACGCTTGGCAGAGCCCCCTGGATCTAAAGAGTATGGCATCTTGAGCGTCCTGCTTCAGGCGTGGTACGACATCGACTACCTCTTTACCGTGGGCGAGAAGGTGTTTAACCCACCCCCAAAGGTTAAGAGCGCCGTGGTGCGCCTCGTGCGTAATAACGTCGAGAAGCTCGACTGCGATGAGCAGCTATTTATAAAGGTTGTAAAGGCTTCGTTTGGTCAGCGCCGTAAGATGTTGCGCAACTCGCTCAAAGCGGCATTCGGCAACTTTGGCGGCAACGAGCACAAGTTCTTCACTATGCGTGCCGAGCAGCTCTCGGTTGCAGACTTCGTAGAGCTGACAAACTGGGTAGCAGAGAATAAATAGCGAGAGATTCGCCTACTGAATATTTGGATTGGACTCGGTGAGTACGCGTCGGTCGCTAAGGCGCAAGATGGGCTCGCCGTCGTAACAATCCACAACACCAACTAATGTCACTATGTCTTCTGGGATATGCCCAGTGGCGTAGTGACATCTGTTTAGTAGCGCCACGGTGAGCGTATCGCGCCCATCGGTAAAGTGGCGCAACGAGGAGTCGAAGGGTCGTTCGCGATAATCAGCATCGCACCATGTCATGCCCACCTCCTCTTCCACAAGGGCGACACCCTCAATGCGGATATAACCGAACATATCATCCATGCCCACGTCGCCAACGGCCATCAGCACTTCGCGGCAGTTAGCATCCACCTCGGTCACTACCTCCATGCGGTTCATTATTTCGGACTCGGGAATACGGTCGGTGACATACTCTCCCATAGGCTCGGCACCTAGCACCACACGCTCGCCCTCGCGACCTATGTATAGCCCCTCGCAACGGATGCGCACCTTGGAGTATAGCGGCACCACTCTATCCACATTCTCTACATCCACCTTGACGCTGATGCCCGCCGTGGTATCGTAGAGAACAAACGATTTATAGGTTTCGCCAAGCTTGTCGTTGAGCACAACGCTGCCCTCAATCCACACATCGCTCTTTATGCGCTGGCTGCTATCATCGGCCAACGAGCATAGATAGGCAATGACAACATCGCCCTCAAACTCCGTATCATCCTCATGCGGAGTGCATCCCGCAACAAGGAGCAGGGCAAGGCTAATGTATAGTGCAATCCTCCGCATAGCGCATTTTTATAAGGTAACACTCATTGCCCCCGTCATATTTTGTCCACTCCATAATGCCCGACAACGAGAGTTCGCCGTGAGGTATAGCATCATTCGCAAAGCGTGCATAGTCGCGCGTATATACCGCGATGCTATCGCCCGCAATGTTCTTAAATAGCGAGTAACCTCTCCAGCGCGCATCCTCCATAACATCGCCCTCATCCTCAACAACGCTTGTAGAGGCGACAAGGTGCACGCCATCAACCCTCACAAGACGACCACAATCGCTCTGCGTAAGCTCGCCAATGGCGATAGCTCGAGGAGTCAGCACCTCGACATCTGTGCTGCGCACAACTACCCTATCGACAGCCTCGGGCGAGGCGAGATAGTCGACAACATATGCGTCGTACTCCTCAGCCCGCGTACCAACAACGGCGATGCCACGCTGATAGGCTATGTAACACCCCTCAAGGCGCAATGCCACCTTGAGACCCTCGGGATAGGCGGCAGCAAGGGGCGTAATACCCATCATAACCTCTAGGGCTGCCGTGCCGTCATCGACAACGATGCTGCGATAGAAGTTCATATCCCTGTCGGAAGAGATGACACGACCCACGACCACAACATCCTCCTCGATAAGCGAGGCGTGCGTGCCTACGATCTGCTTTTTCAGATTGGCAATGGTCGTAGTCTTGAGCGGAAGGTTAGTCTCAATACGAGGCTCGTCGGAAGCATTGTAGCAACCGACGAGCATAAAACATAGTATCGCAAGGAGTAGTCTCATCACTATTTAGAACTCTTAGCCTCAACCCACGAGTCCTTAAGACCGAGGAAGTAGAGTATGCCATCGAGACCCACGGTAGAGAGCGACTGACGCGCCGTCTCACGCACCTTGGGCTTTGCATGGAAGGCAATACCGAGGCCTGCAATATTGAGCATGGGGAGGTCGTTAGCGCCATCTCCCACAGCCACAGACTGCTGAATATCGATATTCTCGAACTGACACAACAAGCGCAACAACTCCGCCTTGCGTGCGCCATCGACAATCTCACCTGTGTAGCGACCCGTGAGCTTGCCATCCTCAACCTCAAGCTCGTTGGCATAGACATAGTCGAAGCCGAAACGGCTCTTGAGGTAGTTACCGAAGTATGTGAATCCACCGGAGAGGATTGCAGTCTTATATCCCACGCGCTTAAGGATGGTCATCATGCGGTCAACACCCTCGGTGATGGGGAGGTTAACGGCGATATCCTCCATTACGCTCACATCCAAGCCCTTCAACAACGCCACGCGCTGCTCGAAGCTCTCGCGGAAGTCGATCTCGCCACGCATAGCGCGCTCGGTAATCTCACGCACCTCAGCACCCACGCCAGCACGGTCAGCTAGCTCATCGATAACCTCTGTGCGGATAAGCGTAGAGTCCATATCGAAGCAGATAAGGCGGCGCGAACGACGGAAGATGCCATCGCGCTGGAATGAGAGGTCTACATCGCCCTCCTTCGTGATCTTCATCAACTCGTTCTGGAAGTGACCCTTGTCCGAGAGCGTACCACGCACCGAGAACTCGATACTTGTCTTTGGAGCGCGCTCATCCTCATCCAGCGGCATACGACCTGTTAGGCGGTTGATATCGTCGATGTTAAGCCCTGCATCCGATATAAGTTGTGTCACACGCGAGATGTGCTCGGCGGTAATCCTGCGACCTACGAGCGTAAGGATGTAGCGGTTCTTGCCCTGACCCGTTACCCAGCGGCGATACTCCTCCTCATCGATAGGCGTGAAGCGTATCTGAATGTTCATCTCCGAGGCCTTGAAGAGAAGCTCCTTCATGATCTGTCCCGAACGCTCGGCGGTGGTCATAAAGAGGATGCCGAGTGTCAGCGACTGATGGATGTTCGACTGACCGATGTCGAGGATAAAGGCGTCGTGACGCGCAAGAATACCTGTCAACGATGATGTTAGACCAGGCTTATCCTCACCCGAGATGTTTATCTGGATAATCTCTATCTTGTCATTCTTCATATCGAAATGCACTTTTTTATATCACAAGCACAAATATACAAAATATCTTACAATGAGACAATAGGAGCGGGCTATTTTTTTTAGAGAAATTAGTGAGATTAGTGAAGTTAGAGATTGCTCAACCTAACAACCAACTCCCTCAACTCACAAATTTGCCTGACGCCGAGACAAAAGCACAATAAAATTTGGCAAAACATAAAAGATTGATTAATTTTGTTAGGCGAGGTGCGGAGCTGATGTCACCACTCCCAGACTCGAGATATTCTCCCAAGTATAATACCAAAAACTTATAACATATGAAAAAGTTATTGTTCCTTATCAGTTTAATCTGCTGTTTTGGCAGCGCATCTGCACAAACTAAAACCGCATACTGCGATGTATATATGCGTGGTGGTTACGACTGCATGACCGTAACGATAATGTTCGACTCTAACTCACACCGACTCAACAGATCATATAGCATGGGTGAGATACTCAACATCTTGGCAGAGGATGGTTGGGTATTGGACAATGATATTGTTATACCTCGTCATCCATTTTACTCATTCTTTACACGCCACAAACTCCACCTTATTATGAAGAAGGAGTACAACAAAGGCGAGGATCCTTTTGCATTTGTTAAGCTATTCTGCCAAAAGAAGGCTCATATTGACGAGGTAAAGGAAGATACTGAGCGTGTAGTTATGACAGCAGACTCAACTACCACAGTAGCCGTTCAAGAGAGTTACGAGACTATTGTGTCAAAGGCAGACAACGCAAAGGTAGGATACACATTTGAATACAATGGAGTGAATGCAATAGTTATTAAGATTATTGGAGACCAATATATTATAGCTGCCACAGGAAGTATATACGGCACATGGGATGAGGCGATGGCATATTGCCAGACACTAGGTAGCGAATGGCGATTACCTTCTCCAACAGAATTCAGCATCATCAACTCTCAATTACTAGATAATAGATATTGGACTATTGAGGAGGTTGACAACGACAAAGCGAAGTTTTACAATTGGTCGTTCGACAAGGCATATATTAGCGACAAGAGCAAGAGTCTATACATCCTTCCGATAGCAATTGTAGATGCTAAGGGCATTGATAGTTTATAGCATTTGGCGAAAGAATATTGACAGAGGTTGAGAACTTTCGGGCGAGAAGTGAGGATATTTGCGAAAAATAGTTAACTTTGCGACGTTAAAACTTTTGAACGTTCAATTAAAGCAAATTTTATAGCTATGGAATTAAAGGATATTTTGGCTATCGCGGGTCAGCCCGGCCTCTTTAAGTATGTGGCACAGTCGCAGCGCGGCATCATCGTGGAGTCACTCCTCGATGGCAAGCGTATGAACGCTTCGGCTACTGCACGCGTAAGTGCTCTCACCGAGATCTCTATGTTCACAGAGGGCGAGGATATTCCTCTCGCAAACGTATTCACAAACATCTGGAACTATACTGAGGGTAAGGAGATTATCTCGCACAAGGAGTCTGCAGAGAAGATTCAGGCAGAGTTCGCAAACGTATTGCCCGAGTACGACCGTGAGCGCGTTCACGTTTCAGACATGAAGAAGTGCTTCGCATGGTACAACCTCTTGGTTAAGGCTGGTTTCACCGAGTTCAAGCTCCCCAACTACGAGGAGGAGGGCGCAGAGGAGTAATCCCAACGCAAGCCAAACAAATCAAAGAGTGTCCTTTCGGGCACTCTTTTTTTGTAAGATATAGCAAGAGACAAAAGTGATGACTCTGTCAACTACGATAGAGACTTCTCTTAAAGTCCCTTAAGTCCCTTATGTCTCTTTTTGTCGTTTTCAAAACTTTGCGTTTTGCTAATTCAAAATAAATTAGTATCTTTGGAGGTTAATATACCCGAACGGCGTAAATAACAAGAAAATAGATAAATTATAACCTAAAACATTATGAACAGACTACTTAAATTGGCTGCCCTTGTGGGCGCATTCATCGGCTCGGTTTACACGGCTGATGCTTGTACAAACTTCATCGTGACGCGCGGTGCTTCTACCGACGGCTCAAACATGGTAACTTATGCTGCTGACTCACATGGTCTCTACGGCACACTCTACCAGTACGTTCCTGGCAAATACACCGAGTGGATGGACGTAACAGAGTGGGATACTGGTCGTTACCTCGGCAAGATCAAGCAGGCACCCGTAACATACCACACTCTCGGCAACTCTAACGAGCACTCGCTCTTCATCACCGAGACAACATTTGGTGGCCGTCACGAGTTGGAGGATCCCAATGGTGGCATCGACTACGGCTCACTCATCTACATCACTTTGCAGCGCGCAAAGACTGCACGTGAGGCTATCGAGATCATCGTAGACCTCGCTAACACCTACGGCTATGCATCTTCAGGCGAGTCATTCTCACTCGTAGATACTGAGGAGGCATGGATCATGGAGCTTATCGGCAAGGGTCCCGAGGATAAGGGTATCGTATGGGTAGCACGCCGCATTCCTGACGGTTATGTCAGCGGTCACGCTAACCAGGCTCGCATCACTACATTCCCATGGAACGACCCCGAGAACTGTCTCTACGCACCCGATGTAGCAGACGTTGCACGTAAGTTCGGCTGGTATGAGGGCTCTGATGAGGACTTCAACTTTGCTGATGCTTACGCACCCCTCGATTTTGGTGCTATGCGTGGTTGCGACGCTCGCGTATGGGCTTTCTTCCGCACTGTAGCTGCCGACATGGATCAGTATGAGGACTACGCTATGGGTCACAACCCTGCTAACCGCATGCCATTGTGGGTTAAGCCTATCGATAAGGTATCACCCAAGCAGCTTATGGACTGCATGCGTGACCACTACGAGGGTACAAAGATGGATATGACTACAGACATCGGTGCTGGTGGCGAGGGCTGCCCCTACCGCTGGCGTCCTATGTACTTCGAGGTAGACGGCGTTGAGTACTGCAACGAGCGCGCTACAGCGACACAGCAGACAGCATTCTGGCTTGTTGGTCAGGCACGTCCTGGCAAGACTGGCATTCTCTGGTTTGGTACTGACGATGCTGCAACATCTCCTCTTACACCTATCTACGTAACTTCTACTGAGGTTCCCGAGTGCTTGAAGGATGGCAACGGCACAATGCTCAAGTACTCAGACACATCTATGTTCTGGATTACTAACCGCGTGGCACAGTTCGCATACTTGCGCTACAACGTTGTAGGCAAGAACGTACGCGAGGTTGTAGACATGTGGGAGAACCAGATGCTCGAGCTCATCCCCATGATGGATGCAAAGATTGCAAACGTATCATACAAGGAGAAGAAGGCTCGCAAGGTGGCTACAGACTTCAGCGTGGAGACTGCACAGGCACTCTTCAACGTATGGACAAACCTCGACAAGTACCTCATGGTTAAGTACATCGACGGTAACGTTAAGGGCGAGGAGAACGGCAAGTTCGTAGACAACGGCAATGGCAAGGATATCCCTGGCGTTATCGAGCAGCCTGGCTACAGCGAGAACTGGAAGCGTGCCGTAGCTGCTGACAAGGGCGAGATCCTCAAGGTGGTAAAGTAATTGCACACGAAACCTACTAAAGAGTTATCACTATGGAGAGATATGATATCATCGTTATTGGCTCGGGCCCTGGTGGCTATGTAGCGGCAATTCGTGCAGCACAGTGTGGCAAGCGCGTGGCAATCGTCGAGAAGGCAGATGCTGGCGGCGTATGTCTCAACTGGGGTTGCATCCCCACAAAGGCTCTCGTACGCTCGGCTCAGGTATATGCCGACTGCAAGGCTGCAGCGACATATGGCGTGAGCATCGAGGGTGAGGTAAAGCCCGACTGGGCAAAGATGGTGGAGCGCGAGCGCATGGTGGCAACAACCATGAACAAGGGCGTTCAGTTCCTTCTCAAGAAGAACAACATCGACGTTATCGCAGGCTTCGGCCGCCTCAAGGCACAGGACACCGTAGAGGTTGAGGGCGTAGACTACGAGGCAGATCACATCATCCTTGCTACAGGTGCACGTCCCCGCGTTATGCCATTCATGCCTATCGACGGCAAGCACATCATCTCATCGAAGGAGGCTCTCGTACTTCCCGAGCTCCCCGAGACAATGGTTGTGGTGGGCTCTGGCGCTATCGGCTCGGAGTTCGCATACATCTACGCTACAATGGGCGTTAAGGTGACAATTGTCGAGTATATGCCACAGATCATGCCCCTCGAGGATGAGGACACAGCAAAGGCTATGGAGCGCGCCTTCCGCAAGCTCCGCGCTACGGTGATGACATCTACAACCGTGAAGTCTGTTGCCGTACGCGAGGATGGCAAGTGCGACGTCGTTATTGAGGGCAAGAAGGGTGAGCAGACACTCGAGGCAGACATCGTGCTCTCGGCTGTCGGCATCAAGTCTAACATCGAGGATATGGGCCTTGAGGAGCTCGGCATCGCTATCGAGCGCGACAAGATCAAGGTTGATGAGCACTACAAAACAAGCGTTGACGGCGTGTACGCCATCGGTGACATCATCGCTACTCCTGCCCTTGCACACGTGGCATCGGCAGAGGCTATCCACTGTGTTGAGCACATCTGTGGTCTCGAGCCCGAGGCTGTGGACTACTCAACAATTCCTTCGTGCATCTTCACCTCTCCCGAGGTTGCGTCAGTCGGCATGACCGAGGCACAGGTGAAGGCTGCAGGCATCGAGTATAAGGTTGGCAAGTTCCCATACACTGCATCGGGTAAGGCTACGGCGGCAGGTGAGCGCGACGGCTTCGTGAAGCTCATCTTCGACGCAGAGGAGAAGTTGCTCGGCGCACACTTCGTAGGTCACAACGTTACAGAGATGATTGGCGAGCCTACGTTGGCTAAGGTGTTGGGCGTGAACGCACACCGCATTGCACGCACAATCCACGCTCATCCATCTATGCACGAGGCAGTGATGGAGGCTGCGGAGGATGCACTTGGTTGCGCAATCCACATGTAATTTCTTGTTATAAAAGGTCATTCTCGACCTCTCAATCAATAGCCCGAATGGGACGTACCCCAAGTACTACCCATCCGGGCTATTTTCATGTCGAGGCCAAGCCTAACCCCTTCTAACAAGAAATCGAGGTTGTGGGGAGGGGATATGTGAGAAACGTTCTAAAGGGGTAGTTGATTTTTGATCCTTATTTGACACTTTTCGAACCCGTCGAACACTTCGAACCCAATCTCACCCTCAACTTATTTCCCTCGATTTATTGCACCGTTGCCATATAATTTGTACTTTTGCAAGCAAAAGAACAAAACTATGACTATCAAGCAGCGATTAGAGCGTATATATGCGACACTACCTCAGGGCGTGAGCCTCGTGGCAGTATCGAAGTTTCACCCCGCAGAGCGCGTGATGGAGGCCTACGAGGCAGGTCAGCGCATCTTTGGCGAGAGCAGACCACAGGAGATGGCAGCAAAGGCCGCAGAACTACCCAAGGATATCACTTGGGCAATGATTGGCCATCTGCAGACCAACAAGGTCAAACTTATTGCCCCCTTCGTATCACTCATTGCATCGGTAGATTCGGACCGCCTTATCGAGGAGATTGAGAAGCAGGCAGCGAAGAACAACCGCACCATCGACATCCTCCTAGAGGTGCACGTGGCGGATGAGGAGACAAAGTCAGGCTGGGACATCGAGGCATTGCGCTCTTACCTCGCTTCGGGAGCGTTGGAGGCGATGTCACACATCCGCGTGCGTGGCGTGATGACAATCGCTACGAACACCGATGATGAGGCTATCGTACGTCGCGACTTCCAGGCGATCAAGGCGATCTTCGAGGATCTCAAGCCACGCTTTGGCGAGGCCTTCGACACCCTCTCTATCGGCATGTCGGATGACTACCCCATCGCCCTTGAGTATGGCTCGACAATGGTGCGCATAGGCACTGCAATCTTTGGTGCACGCGAATACTAAACCTCAGCCATGCGTTACTTCATAGAGTTACAATACGACGGTGCGGCATACTTCGGCTGGCAGCGCCAGCCCGACACCGCAACGGTGCAGGGAACCATCGAGGCAAAGCTCTCGATGCTACGCGGCATGCCCACAGAGATCGTAGGCGCAGGACGCACAGACACGGGCGTTAACGCCTCGTTCTACACCGCACACTTCGACAGCGAGACAGCCATAGATTGCCACCAGATGGCATACAAGCTAAATAAGGTGTTGCCCCACGACATCGCCATAATGCGCATATACGAGGTCGAGGAGAGCAAGCATGCTCGCTTCGATGCCAAGGAGCGTGAGTACACCTACTTCCTCACACCCCGCAAGTCGCCCTTCCGTCGCTACTCGGCATGGCACTACACCGCCGACCTTGACATCGAGGCGATGAATGCTGCGGCACGACGACTCCTTGTGCACGAGGACTTCACATCATTTGCCAAGCTCAACTCAAATAATAAGACCAACATCTGTCACATAGCACATGCCGAGTGGGTTGTGGAGAGTGACGGCACGCTACGCTTCACCATACGTGCTGACCGCTTCCTGCGCAACATGGTACGCGCCATTGTGGGCACACTCGTAGACGTTGGTCGTGGTCGCTACACTGTCGAGGAGTTCGATGACATAATCACCTCGCGCGACCTATCACGCTCAAGTGCTGGAGCACCCGCCTGCGGACTATTCCTCTCGAACGTAAAATATTAGCAGGCTTCAACTCACATAATGACTCGCTTAGCACGTTACATACTATGTGTCATACTCCTTCTGTGTGCGACTATCAGCGCCTCGGCGCAGGGCTCGCTCAACAAGACGGAGCGCACCGCTATTGCCACAAAACTGCAGAGCATAACGCTCCCCGATGTGGCGGGCAGCTACGTAAAAGTTAAGGATGTACGCATACGCAAACGCAAGGTGGAGGTTAAGGCCTCGGTGGAGCTCGCTTACTACCCCATGCGCAAGGAGAGCATCAAGCGCATCTACGACAGCGTGCGCAGTGCCCTACCCGAGAAGTATCGCAACTACTCTCTCGAGATATATGCCGACGGCACACTCATAGATAACCTCATCCCCCACTACTACGACGCCAACCACACCACAAAGGCCTTTCGTTATAGCGATGTTACGCCACTAATCAGCCGCACAAGTGAGCTATCGCAGCCCACACACGGCCTGCAGCATAGGCATATCGCCCTATGGCAGAGCCATGGTCGCTACTACAAGAACGTTGTGGGCGAGTGGCGCTGGCAGCGCTCATGTCTCTGGGAGACCGTCGAGGATCTCTACACGCAGAGTTACGTAATACCCTACCTTCTACCAATGCTTGAGCGTGCGGGAGCAAATGTGCTGCTACCCCGCGAGCGTAGCATGCGCACCGAGGAGGTAATCATCGACAACGACAACGGCATATCCTCAGCCCTATATCGCGAGACAAGCAGCGCCGAGGCGTGGAGCGATGCGGGAGCAGGTTTTGCACACCTCTACGACACCTACCCCACAGGACACAACCCCTTCGTGGATGGCACAGCACGCATGGTGGCAACATCTACAACCGAGGCAACAGCAACAGCAACATGGGGTGGCACAATTCCCGCCGCGGGAACTTACACACTCTATATCTCATACGCTTCGCTACCAAACAGCGTAAGCGATGCCCACTACACCGTGCACGCATCGGGTGGTGAGCACACCTTCTCTGTAAACCAGAGGATGGGTGGCGCAATGTGGATAGCGCTTGGAGAGTTCTACTTCGAGGCGGGAGAACATGACACGCTCGTTACGCTCTCGAACTACTCCGCTGAGCATGGCGTGGTGAGTGCCGACGCCGTTAAGATTGGTGGCGGCATGGGTAACATCCGCCGTAGCACACCCGAGGTTGATTCACTCGCTGAGGAGCGCACGAGTGGCTACCCACGCTTTACCGAAGGTGCACGCTACTGGTTGCAGTGGTCGGGATTTCCTACGAGTGTCTACGCCCCCAAGGAGAACACCGATGACTATAAGGAGGACTATATGTCTCGCGCACATTGGGTTAACTACCTTATGGGAGGCTCGGAGCACCTTGCCGACAGCCTCGGTAAGCGCATCCCCATAGACCTCACACTCGCCATGCACTCAGATGCTGGTGTGAGGGATAACGATGATGTGATTGGCACACTAGGCATCTACTGCACACGCGACAACAAGGGCAAATTCGCCCTCAACGCCTCGCGCCTGCGCTCACGTGACCTTACGGACATCATCATGACGCAGATAGTCGAGGATATACGCACGCTGCATGAGCCCAACTGGAAGCGCCGAGGAATGTGGGATAGAGCATACTACGAGGCACGCATACCGAGCTGCCCAACGATGCTCCTCGAGCTGCTCTCGCACCAGAACTATGGCGATATGAGCTACGGTCTCGACCCCGCCTTCCGCTTCGACGTGAGCCGCGCGATTTACAAGGGCATACTACGCTACATAGCCTCGCAGTACGACTTCGACTACGTCGTACAGCCACTCCCCGTGCACAACTTCGCCGTGGTGTTGGAGAGCGATACGGCACACCTATCATGGCAGCCTACAACCGACCCACTAGAGCCTACGGCAGAGGCGGAGTACTACATTCTCTACACACGCGTGAATGGCGGTGGCTTCGATACGGGTCGCCGAATAGATGCTACGACAACTTCTGTAAAGCAGGAACCAAACCGCACATACAGTTACCGCATAACTGCCGTAAATGGTGGTGGCGAGAGCTTCGACTCCGAGACCCTCTCGGCATGCTATATCCCTAATTCCAAGGGAGATATAATTGTTGTAAATGGCTTTACACGTACCTCAGCACCCCAGCGCATATCTTCGGACACAACAGCGGGATTTGTGCATACGCACGATGGTGGCGTAGCCTACATCGAGGACATCTCATTCATTGGCAAGCAGACCATTTTCGACCGCAAGTTAAACCGCTCCGAGGATGACAGCAACGCCCTCGGCACATCGCAACGAGACTACGAGACCAAGGTGTTGGCGGGTAACACCTTCGACTACCCCGCCATCCATGGCGCATCGATCACCAAGGCGGGATACTCCTTCTGTTCAGCATCTGCAGGTGCTGTGGCAGCAGGAGCAATAGACCTCAACGACTTCTGCGCCGTAGACCTTATCCTGGGTAAGCAGCGCACAACGACCATAGGTCGCAACACCACACCTCGCCACGAGGCACTACCCGCAGCACTGCAGAGGCAGCTACGCGCCTATACCGAGGCCAAAGGTGCGCTCCTCGTAACGGGAGCATACACCCTGACCGACCTGATGGAGGGTGCTACAGCTGAGGATAAGGCATTTGCCGAGGAGGTGCTGCACGCAGCGTGTGGCGGAGCAGATATAGACGCCGAGAGAGTCGTAACACCCCTTACACTCGCACTAAAGCGCCGAGTAAACACCTGCCTAATCGGCGAGGTGGGCTTCAATACCGAGCTTTCAGCCGATATCTACGCCGTGGAGGCAACAGAGATCGTAACGCCCGTGGGTGAGGGTGCTCACACCATACTCCGCTACAACACCGACACATCGGCTGCCGTGGCATATTCGGGCTCGCATCGCACCATTGTTGTGGGCTTCCCATTTGAGACAATAACCGATGCTAACGAGCGCAACCGCATGATGGCTAAATGCTTAGACTACCTACTCCTTGAGCATAAGAGCTTTGATACGATAGAGCCCGAGCCCGAGAGTGGCAAACGAACAAAGAAAACAAAGAGATAAACGATGAAACTATCACGCCAGAATATCAGAACACTAGCTATGCCCCTCGCAATGGTTGTGGGCGTGGCGCTATGCCGCCCCTTGGATGTCGTAGAGAGGGTGACGGAGCATACACTAACACCCGTGCTTATCGCGGCGATGCTCTTCATAACCTTCTGTCGTGTCGACATACGCCAGATGCGCCTCTCGTGGTCACACATATGGATGCTCCTCATTCAGTTTGTGGGTGCAGCAGTTGTCTACTATGCCGTGACTCCCATACTCGGTGAGACTGTAGGTCAGGGCGCTATGATATGCGTGATGGCACCCATAGCCATGGCTGCGGTGGTGATTGGTGGTATGCTCGGCGGTAATGTTACGATGATGGTAACATACAGCCTTGTCTGCAACCTCGTTACGGCGATTGTAGCACCATATATGCTCCACGCCTTTGGCAATGGCAGTTGCACCTTTATGGAGATTATAGCACGCGTGGCACCCACGCTTATCGCACCATTTGTCGTGGCACAGCTCTGCCGTTGGTTGCTCCCCAAGGTGGCACAATGGTTCGCGGCACACTCCTCGATATCCTTCTACTTGTGGCTCATATCACTAATTCTCGTGATGGGACGCACAACGCTCTTCATCCTCAATGCCGATGCCGACCCGATGATGGAGGTAGAGCTTGCCCTTGTAGCCCTTGTGCTCTGCTTCGTGCAGTTCAAGGCGGGACGCTTCCTCGGTCGCTACACGGGAGATGTGGTGGCTACGACGCAGTCCGTGGGTCAGAAGAACACCATCTTTGCGATATGGCTCTCGCTAAACTTTCTAAACCCAATAGCCTCTATTGCGCCCACAGCGTATATCGTGTGGCAGAACTTCGCAAATAGCTGGCAGATGTGGAAGCATGAGCGCAGGGCGAAGTGACCCTCGCGCTTGGTCTTATTATTGCAGTGTGTGAAGGTGTATAACCTTAAAACATTGCAATTATGACACTATCTACCGTTGCTGCGGCACTCTTCACGATCGTGGAGCTGCCGTATGCCTATGACGCTCTCGAGCCCTATATCTCTGCCGAGACGCTGCACTTTCACCATGACAAACACTACGCTACGTATGTCGCCAAGCTCAACGAGCTTGTCGCCGACACACGCTATGCCGCAATGCCCCTCGAGGAGGTAGTGCGCACAAGCGATGGCGCTATCTTCAATAACGCTGCGCAAGCATGGAACCACGCCTTCTACTTCGAGCAGTTTGCACCCCGCGCCCAGCACCACCCTACGGGGGCACTTAAGAGGGCTATAGATGCAGAGTTCGGCTCGTTTGAAGCACTCAAGGAGCGCATGACTACACAAGCCACAACACTCTTCGGTTCGGGCTGGACATGGCTAGCGGCAGATAGAGATGGAAGATTGTATATCATCTCGAAGCCCAATGCCGGCACACCGCTTACGGATGACCTTACGCCACTGCTGGCTATTGATGTGTGGGAGCACGCCTACTACATCGACTACCGCAATATGCGCAAG
>JAFZGE010000123.1 GCA_017555545.1 Alistipes sp. | reverse complement strand
TGTTACTAATATTCCTCCTCGTTAAAGAAGAAGTCATCCCTCGAGGGATAGTCGGGCCAGATGTCCTCGATTGACTCGTAGATATCACCCTCATCCTCAATCTCCTGAAGATTCTCCAATACCTCAAGTGGTGCGCCCGAACGAACAGCGTAATCGATAAGCTCCTCCTTTGTTGCGGGCCATGGTGCATCCTCCAACTTCGATGCAAGCTCCAATGTCCAATACATAGTCTATAGTTTTTTAAGTTAATATCTTCTGCGGTAAACGGCCATATCCGCCATTTTAGCGTGCAAATGTATAAAAAATTTTATATTTGCAAGAGCATAGGTCTAAAATATTGGGAATTATCCACTTTAGGCATACCGAAGCGAAGTGTCATTCTGAGTGTAACGAAGAATCTCCTCGAAGCCGGCAGGAGGCTACGCACATAGAGCATAGCCAGCGAGGGGATGCTTCGCGTTGCTCAGCATGACAACACGGGCGTCATTACTAATTTCTAATTCCTCATTACTAATTATTATGGTATCCACAGGCGCTCCTCAACCTTCAGGCGCTCCGTAACCACGCGACCAAGCGTATAGAGGTAGTCCGAGAGGCGATTGAGGTACTTGAGTGCCTGGGCATCGACCTCAGCAACCTCCTGTGCGCGGAGGGCAGCACGCTCAGCTCGGCGGCATACAGTGCGGCATACATGGCACAACGACACGGCCTTATGGCCACCAGGGATGGTGAACTTCGTGATTGCGGGTATCTCGCTCTGCATGGCGTCGATAAGCTCCTCGAGCTCCGCAACGCGCTCCTCGGCGATTGGGGCAACCTTACCCTCGCCACCCTTGCCCACGGCAAAGAGGGCTGAGGCGGTCATAAGTTGCGACTCGATGCGCTGAAGGGGCTCGGCGAAGCCTGCGGTGCGGGCATCCTCAGTAAGCGTATCCATAAGGAGTGCCACGAATGCCATAAGCTCATCCACGGTGCCGTAGGCCTCGACACGGGGGTCACACTTTGCCACCCGCTCACCACCGATAAGCGATGTAGTGCCAGCATCTCCAGTCTTTGTATATATCTTCATATCGCTGAGTTTTAGGGTATTACAATACGAACACTTGCTTGGGCAGGTGGTTGTTAAACACGAGCAAGTAAGCCCTCTTATCCACCGTTGTCGAGGGGTGGTTCTCCACGATTGTGCGGCACACCTCCCAGCGGTTAGCGTTGTTGTAGGGGTCGAGGATGCATAGGGTCACGCCATGCTCGCGGGCATACTCTACATAGGATTGCAGCGCGTCGTATGTCGTGTCGAGGGTGCAGACGATAAAGTCGCACGCCTCAACGGTGTCAATCCTCCATGACTGGTATCCACAATGTGCCACGAGGTTTTGGAGCTCCACGCAACGGCGCTCGGCAACGGCAAGGCTCTTAAGTGCAGCGTATAAGTCGCGACACTCGCACACCAACTTACTCTGCATAAACACCTTACGCACGATATTGTAGACATAAGGCGAGTGCACGCCATGGCCACGGAAGTGGCGGGCGCGCCTGATGCGTGAGGGGAGGTGCTTGAGGCCATAGAGCCTCGCTTTGAGTGTGCGTCCCGAACGTTTCATACTACTCTACTTTTTGAGCTGACCTGCAAGGCGACCTGTAGAGAAGGCAATCTGCATGTTGTAGCCACCTGTCTGCGCATCGAG
>JAFZGE010000122.1 GCA_017555545.1 Alistipes sp. | reverse complement strand
GCATCCTTCTCAGCAGTCTGCTCGGTTACGATAGGCACTGTAAGACCAGCAACAAGAATCTGCTGTGACTCATAGTCAGTACCGTTCTCTACAGTTGCGTAGAGGCACTCGTACAAACGAGCCAAGTCGAGATAGAACAACGCACGGTAAGTGCGAGCGATAGCAGCACAGCTGATCAAGTCATCGTTACCCTCAACGAGCTTAATAACGTCGTTACAGTTCTTGATAACAGGATAGTAAGTATACCAAGCGTAGCTTGCCATATAGCCGTTATCTGCATAACCACGACCCCAAGCAGCGGGATAGTAACGGTTGTATGCAGGGGCATTACCCAAAGTCCAACCAGATGTTACAACAAGCTGTGCAGCCTGATCGTTGTAAACACCCATACCATGGTAACCGAAGTCACCGTGCTCAGAACCAAGTGATACATACATCATAGAAGATGGAATACCCTTCAAAAGGTTCTCAGCAACAACCTCCATCTGACCAGACATAAGCTGCTCCTGTGTGATGGTGCTTGTCTGGGGGAAGGTCTCTCTGATACAGCCGCTGAGCGCCAAAACAGCACCAACAGAAACGACTGCAGTCTTGATTATATTTGTAAATTTCATAATCTTATACCTTTATTAAATTAGAATGTCAAGGTTACACCACCTGAGATTGTACGGATAGGTGAGTACTGACCAGTGCCTGTACCACGAGGATCCATACCCTTACGCTTAGACCAGTACCATACGTTGTCGCAAGCTGCGTAAACGCGCAAGTTCTGGATGTGACCATTCCACCACTTAGCAGGGAATGTATAACCAAGGCTGATGTTAGAGATGTTCAAATAGTTAGAGCTGATCAAGAAACGATCAGATGTGCTATTCATATAAAGGTCATCATACTGGAAACGTGGCTGCTGTGAGTCGCGGTTCTCAGGAGTCCATGCGTTGTATACATCAAGGTGGAGGTTCTTACCAAGTGATGATGCAGTAGGAGCTGACAAGTAACCAGCATAAGAACCATCATACATAGTACCACCAAGCTGGTAATCCAATGCGATAGAGAAGTCGAAACCGTATGCGAACAATGAAGTACCGAAACCACCGAATACCTTAGGCATTGAGCACATGAGGAGTGACCAAGAGTCGTTATCAGAGCTTACGTTCTGGTAAACATCTGTTGTCTCCCACTTGCAAATCTGCTCACCATTCTCGTCGAGGATAGGATCGCCAGTCTCAGGATCAGTATACTTGTGGTACCAGTTCCATCTAGCCTTACCAGTCTCAGGATCAACACCTGCAGATGTAGGCATGTAGTAAGTGTTCAATGAGAGACCCTCAGCTACGAATACGTTACCAGAGATGAAGCCGGCGTGGCCGTCAACTGTGATATCCTTACGTGAATCGGGCAAAGACAAGATCTTGTTCTTAACCCATGTAAGGTTAGCGTTAACTGACCATACAACGTTCTTAGTGCGGATGATGTCACCATTCAATACAACCTCGATACCAGTGTTGTACATATCACCAATGTTGTCATAGTATGATGAGTAACCCATAGATGGAGCTACTGGCACAGCAAACAACATGTCAGATGTCAATCGGTAGAAGTAATCAACGCTACCGCTCAAGCGATCGTTCCACAAACCGAACTCAGCACCAATGTTCAAGTTAGAGTTAGTCTCCCAAGTAATGTTAGGATTACCCTTCTGAGCAAATGAGATAGAGATACCATCGTTACCGTCGTTAGATACAGAGTAAAGATCTGTATACATATACTGACCGATAGCATCGTTACCCTGTGAACCATAAGAAGCCTTAAGCTTCAACATGTTGAACTGAGGAACGTTGAACCATGACTCACGGTTGATGATCCATGCAGCACCTACAGAGTAGAAGTTACCCCAACGGTGATCAGGATGGAAGCGTGAAGATGCGTCACGACGGTATGATGCAGATGCGAAGATACGGCCATCATACTCGTACATAGCACGGAAGAAGTAACCCTCATTTACGTACTCACCGAATGATGAACCACAGCTCTTACCGTCAACGATAGCACCGTTAAGCTCAAGGTTAGAAGTAGAGTAAACGTTCATGCGGTAACCGCTGAGTGAGTAAGAACGCAAGTTGTAAGTCTCGTGACCGAGCAACAAGTCGAGCTGGTGCTCATCGTTTGCACCAAATGACTTAGAGTAAGTCAACAACTGCTGCAAGTTGTGGTTGTATGAACGACCGTGTGCCTTTGTCAAGATACCCTTGTTAGCAACGAACTGACCGTAGTATGGGTTGCTCAAAGATGTAGAACGAGTCTCATCGATAGTAACCGAACCGTTCAAAGTAAGCTTAAGACCCTCGTAGAGGTTGAAATCAGCGAAACCGCTAACTGAGAATGCGTTACCCTCTGAGTAAGACTGATCCAACCAGATGTTCTGCAATGGGTTAGACTGTGAACCAGAGAAACGTGTAAGACCCCAGATTGAACCATCACCAGAGTCGTAGATAGGCCACTGTGTATCGTACTTCTTGCCAGGGTAGTCATGACCAGCCTTGTTGTCCTCGTACATGATGTTACCCTCGCCATCGCGAATATATACAGGATAGATAGGAGCCATATCACCTACAGCAGCAAATACGTCACCTGTAGAACCGTCACCCTCGTTAGAAGATGAAGCACCATCCCAGTAGAAGTTAGTGTAGCTCATGTTACCACCAATCTTCAACCACTTCTTTGCCTGGTAGTCAGCACGCAAACGTGCAGTGTAACGGTGCATGCGTGAACCGTCTGTAATACCAGTGTTATCCAAGTAACCGAATGAAGCGAAGAAGTTAGACTTGTCAGTAGCAGCTGCTACAGAGAGGTTGTACTCCTGACGGAATGAAGGATCGTACAACTCATCGTACCAATCGTCGGGTGAAACAGTGTACTCCTGACCATTGTGAGTGAACTTACGACCGAGTGTAGCGTTGGGGTTCAACTTACCGTTAGAACCGATAAGAGTCTGACCCTCGGGTACATTGTAAACATTGTAACCAAGACCACCCTCACCGCTAGAGATCATAGCAGCGTTTGCCTTAACGTGTGCAGCAGCAGCGTCACCACCGTTGTTCTCCATGTAGTAGTTCTTCAATGCCATGTAGTGCATCTCATAGTACTGACCAGGATCACGTGTGTACTCGTACAACTGACGTGCAGCAGCGTTAACACCCCACTTAGCGTCGAAGTTAACGCGAGCGTCACCTGCCTTAGCACGCTTTGTAGTAACCATGATAACACCGTTTGCACCACGTGCACCGTAAAGTGCGTTAGATGCAGCATCCTTCAAGACAGTCATTGTCTCGATATCAGCCATGTTAAGGTTGTTAAGGTCACCCTCGTAAGGTACACCGTCAACTACCCACAAAGGATCGTTGCCAGAGTAGATAGAACCGATACCGCGGATACGGATAGTAGGCTCTGAACCGAGTGAACCTGAACCCTGAGAAGTCTGAAGACCAGCAACCTTACCAGTAAGCGCGTTTGCTACTGAAGATGACTGAGTCTTAACAAGCTCATCAGATTTGATTGTTGAAGCAGAACCTGTAAAGGCCTCCTTCTTTGCAGTACCGAACGCCTGAACGATAACCTCCTCGATCTGCTCTGAGTCGGGAGCAAGCTCTACGTTTACAACCGAACGACCTGCAACAGCAACTGTCTGAGTCTGGTAGCCCAAGTATGAGACAACCAAGTTAGCATCAGAAGATGCCGCAATCTCAAAATAACCGGCAAGATCAGTTGATGTGCCTCGGGTAGTACCCTCGACTACAACTGCCGCTCCGATAACTGGAGAACCAGTTTCATCGGTCACTGTACCGGTAACACGCTGACCTTGAGCAAATGCGCCGAAGCAGCCCAAGAGCAGAGTTGCAACCATTGATAGTACAACTTTTTTAACCATAAGCATTAGTTTTTAATGAAAAAAATTTGTATAAAGTTATTTAAGTTAGTTTCTTTCCCCTACGCCTCAAGCATACCCCTCATTTGTTGCCCATTCGGCGCAAAGCGAACCGAGTAGACACACTCTATGCGTAAAGTTAATGCACAAAGATAGCCCAATAAATTGAAATAGCAAAGAATTCCAACCTTTTTTTCTACGAAAATGATATTTATTTATTAGCTAACACGTAGTGAGGTGTGTCAAAATGTGACAATATTCACCCAAATTTCACCATAAAACACCCCATTTCCTAAACGAACCGTCACCGCTCTATTTTCACCGCCGAATATTTATGCTATATGCACATTTTTTACTCCGCAAGGCCGCGAAAAATTTTTGTGTGAAAAAATTAACAGAACTATTGCAGATAGAAAATTTTTATTATATTTGCACTCGATTTTGCGCCGCGAGAGCGCAACCTATTCCTCTAACATGAGACATAAATAGTCTCCCTAAATTCCTAATTATGAAGCGATTGCTTTTAACGGTCGCCCTGCTTCTTGTCGTGGCAGTGGCGAGCGCTCAGGTTACCACATCATCATTGCGTGGCGTAGTAACAGACAACGACAAAAACCCCATCGCAGGCGCAGCTGTAGTTGCGCGACACGAGCCCTCTGGCTCAATCTACGGCGTATGCACAAACGCCGACGGTCACTACGCAATAAATGGTATGCGCGTAGGAGGTCCCTACACTATCGACATTAGTTATCTCGGTTACAAAACTCAGCAACACACCGTCGCAGAGATGCACGTCGGTGAGACTCTTTATATCGATGCCAAACTAAATGAGGAGACAGAGTTTATCGATGAAATTTGGGTGGTACACACCAATCACGATGCTCGCACGGAGAATTTTAATGAGATGGAGATTGTTGAGATACCGACCGTTGACCGTTCTATATACGACCTCACAAAGCTCATGTCCTCGGCAGTAAGTCCTGGTGCTGGCGGCATCGTACTTGGCGGTCAGAGCACACGCTACAACGCCTTTACTATCGACGGCACATCATCTGCCGACATCTACGGTCTCGGCACAACGGGCATGACGGGCTCGCTCACAAGCGCCAACCCCATTCCCATCGACGCCATCCGCGAGGTTGAGATCTCGACATCTACCGTCGACCTCCGTGAGAGTGGCTTCACGGGCGGTAGCATCAACGCTGTGACACGCTCGGGCGACAACAACTTTAGCGGCTCGGCATATACCTACTTCAACAACGAGTCATTCTGGGGCACAACGCCTGGCAAGGACATTGCAAACCGCACAAAGCTCTCGGAGCAGATAACAAACATCTTCGGCGTGACGCTCGGAGGCCCCATCATCAAGGATAAGTTGCACTTCTTCGTGGCTGGCGAGTTCAACCGTGGTCTCACTCCATCATCGCACTACCCTGGCAGCGGCACATCGGCCATCACGCTCGATGAGGCACGCCAAATCTCGGAGCGATACTATGAGCTCACGGGCTACGATGGCGGTGGCTATGGTGAGAACAAGATACTTGAGATTACTGGCTCGGCAGTTGCTCGCCTCGACTGGAACATCAACAAGAGCAACCACCTATCGTTGCGCTACAACATGCTCTATGCCGATGCAGATGCTGGTTCAAACACCGCGCAAGCCTTCTACTTCACAGGCTCAGAGTACACCAATATCAACCGCACACACTCAGTCGTTGCGGAGCTTAACACCGCGAAGAATTGGGGCTCAAATGCCCTACGCCTCGGCTACACACGTCTTGAGGATGGTCGTCTCACACCCGAGAGCCTCCCTGCAGTGATTATCAACGGATTGGGTGAGCGCGGCAACGGCTCAGCAACTATCGGAACAAGCCCCTATTCGGGTTGCAATATGCTCAAGCAGGACGTATTTATTTTTGGCGATGATGTCACGCTCAACCTCGGTAAGCACATGCTTACATTCGGCACATCGAACGAGGTATATCGCGCCGACAACCTATATCTCGCGAACGCACGCGGCACATACACATACTCATCACTCGAGGACTTCCTCTCGGACAACGCTACGCAGTATGCCTACGGCTACTTTGCAAGCGGCGAGAAAAACCCTCCGATGACAATGGGTCAGTTCGCACTATACGCTCAGGACGAGTACAAAGTTAACTCTAATCTCACGCTCACATACGGTTTGCGTGCCGATATCCCCGTGATGTTTGACACACCCGTAGCCAACGAGGCGTTCAATAGCGGCTACTTCGCAAAGCATGGCACAATGACGGGCGATATTCCTCGTACTCAAGTACTTATCTCACCTCGCGTAGGCATCGAGTGGTTCAGCGCAGATAGAGTATGGAACGTACATGGTAGCGCCGGCATCTACACTGGTCGCATACCCTTTGTATGGCTCTCGAACTGCTATCAGAACACAGGCCTCCGCACAGTTGGTGTGACCGTCACTAACCCTGCCGAGACTCCTGCATTTAGCCTCAACCCCGAGAGCGTGGGTATAGCAAGCAACCCATCTATCGACCTGGTAGCGAACAACTTCCGTTATCCACAGGTATTCCGTGTGGCAGCAGGTGCTACATATAACTATTACGAACTAAAGCTATCAATAGATGCCGACTACTCGAAGGGCCTCAATAACATCTTTGTTGAGAATCTCGTGGCAGAGGATAATGGCAAGCGTCTCTATGTTGGTGGCGAGGATAGCCGCACATCGGCAACATACTACGACGCTGTAACTAAGGAATACTCTGCCGTTTATCGACTTAGCAATACACAGAAGGGCTACTCGTGGTCAGCCACAGCACGCGCTGAATACAACTTCGCCTACCCTCTTGCTGGACTCCGCATGACTGCCGCATACACATTCTCGCAGTCTAAGAGCATCAACGATGGCGTATCGGCTCAGGCATCATCGAATTGGGGTCGCACATATGCGGTCGATAGCAACGACCCACAACTTAGCAACTCTCTCTATGAGTTCCCCCACAAGGTTGTGGCATCAATCTCATACGATATGAGATATGGTCTCTTTGGCACCAATGTAATGTTGCTTTATAATGGTTACTCGGGCGAGCACTACTCGCTTACATACGCCAAGGGTAAGGTCGACGTAAATGGAGACAGCTATCGTGGCAACTCACTGATTTACATCCCAACTGAGGATGAAATGAGCACAATGCTTTGGGCGGATGATACATCAGCAGCGGCATTCAACAACTATATCAAGGCAGATAAATATCTTCAATCACACCGTGGCAAGTTTGCCGAGCGCAACTCACACTCTCTGCCCTTTGTAAACCGCCTCGACCTACATATTGCGCAGTCGTTCTACTTCAATAAGGAGAACACATATAGTGACCGCGGCCAGCGTGTGGAGCTATCGCTCGATGTTATCAACCTCGGCAATCTTATCTCGCGCTCATGGGGTCTATCGTACCGCGTATCGAACTGGGCACTCTCGCCCGTAACGGTCACGGAGCTTCGCGAGGTGGAGGGTGGCTACCGCCCTGTATACAAGTTTAACGGTGCTAACTACACCATCAACGACCTCAGCTCACGCTGGCATATGCAGCTCGGCCTACGCGTTGTATTCTAACAAGTTATGAAGACAAAAGTTATCATATTCGACTTCGACGGCACACTCTGCGACACACGCAGCAACATCATCGTAGCCTTTCGTGCTACGATGGAGCGTCTCGGCCTCGAGATGCGCGATGAGGCGACGTGTGGCGCAACAATCGGTCTCACGCTACGCGATGGTTTCAAGAGTATGTACCCCACGCTGGATGACACGGCGATAGACAACTGCGTGGATACCTACCGCCAGATATTCGCCGAGCGCCGCGAGGAGCTTATGCCCGAGCTATTCCCAGGTGTAAAGGAGACACTCGAGGAGCTGCACAAGAGAGGACACAGGATGACTATTGCATCTTCGCGCCTTACGGATTCGCTGTTCCTCTTTATGCGACACCACAAGATAGGCCACTATTTTGAGTATGTCGTGGGCTCGGATAGCGTCTCACACCACAAGCCACACCCCGAGCCAGCGCTAAAG
>JAFZGE010000121.1 GCA_017555545.1 Alistipes sp. | reverse complement strand
TGTACATCGGCCCTCAGGGTATCGTACATGGTACTACAATCACCGTTATGAACGCTGCACGCAAGCGCATGAAGCCTGGTCAGACCGATTTGAAGGGCATGTTGTTCGTGACCGCTGGTCTCGGTGGTATGTCAGGTGCACAGCCTAAGGCTGGTAACATCTCGGGCGTTGTGAGCATCACCGCTGAGGTTAACATCGCAGCAGCTGAGAAGCGCCACAAGCAGGGTTGGGTAGATGAGTTGTACTCTTCACTCGATGAACTTATCCCACGTGTTAAGCAGGCTGTCGAGAACAAGGAGGTTATCTCATTCGCATACGTTGGCAACGTTGTTGACCTCTGGGAGCGTCTCGCTGAGGAGGATATCAACGTAGACCTCGGTTCAGACCAGACATCGTTGCACAATCCCTGGGCTGGTGGTTACTACCCCGTGGGCTATTCATACGAGGAGTCTAACCGCATGATGGCTGAGGAGCCCGAGCGCTTCCACGAGTGCGTACGCGAGTCATTGCGTCGCCATGTGGCAGCGGTTAACAAGCTCACTGCACGCGGCATGTACTTCTTCGACTATGGTAACGCCTTCTTGTTGGAGTCATCACGCGCAGGTGCAGATATCATGGCAGAGAATGGCAAGTTCCGCTATCCTTCATACGTTCAGGATATCATGGGTCCCATGTTCTTCGACTACGGCTTCGGCCCCTTCCGTTGGGTATGTACATCGGGCAAGGAGGAGGATCTCGTGACATCTGACCGCATCGCAGCAGAGGTGCTCGAGGAGATGCTCAAGGAGGCTCCTGCAGAGATTCAGGGTCAGTTGGCAGACAACCTCCACTGGATCCGTGAGGCTATGGAGAACAAGCTTGTCGTAGGCTCACAGGCTCGTATCCTCTACGCAGACTCTGAGGGTCGTACACGCATCGCTTTGGCATTCAACGAGGCTATCAAGCGTGGCGAGATCTCGGCACCTATCGTGCTTGGTCGCGACCACCACGACGTATCTGGTACCGACTCACCATATCGTGAGACATCTAATATCTATGATGGCTCAAGCTTCTGTGCTGATATGGCTGTTCACAACGTTATCGGCGACTCATTCCGCGGCGCTACATGGGTATCTATCCACAACGGTGGCGGCGTAGGCTGGGGCGAGGTTATGAACGGTGGCTTCGGTATGGTTATCGACGGCTCGGAGGACTCTGCACGCCACATCGAGGAGATGTTGTTGTGGGATGTGAACAACGGTATCGCACGCCGCAGCTGGGCACGCAACGAGGGTGCTATGTTCGCTATCAAGCGTGAGATGGAGCGCACACCTGGTTTGAAGGTTACGCTTCCCAACTTGGCAGATATGGAGCTTATCAACAAGGTTTATAACGAAAACAAGTAACGTATTATGATTCATTATATTAGTGCTGAGCGCCTCACCATCGCTCGCGTTGAGGAGATTCTCTCGAAGGGTTATAAGCTCGCCTTGAGCGAAGATGCGAAGCGTCGCATCAACCACTGCCGTGAGTATCTCGACCAGAAGACCAAGACCGTAGGTCGCCCCATCTATGGCGTAACTACAGGTTTCGGCTCATTGTGCAACATCTCTGTTGAGGAGGAGGGCTTGTCACAGTTGCAGAAGAACTTGATGATGTCACACGCTTGCGGTACTGGCCAGCGTGTGCCATCTGAGATTGCGCGACTCATGATCCTTCTCAAGGTTCAGTCACTCTCTTACGGCCATTCGGGCGTGCAGCTCATCACTGTAGAGCGCCTCATCGAGATGTTCAACAACAACATCATCCCCGTAGTCTATGAGCAGGGCTCATTAGGAGCTTCGGGTGACCTCTCACCCTTGGCACACATGTGCTTGCCTCTCTTGGGCTTGGGTCATGTAGAGATCAACGGCGAGGTTGTTGAGGGTAGCGTGATGATGCAGAAGATGGGGTGGACACCTATCACTTTGTGCTCAAAGGAGGGTCTTGCGCTCTTGAACGGTACTCAGTTTATGTCAGCATATGGCGTCTACTCACTCATCAACGCACAGCGCTTGAGCAAGTGGGCTGACCACATCGGTGCAATGTCGTTGGATGCCTTCGATGGTCGTATGGAGCCATTTGAGCACAACGTACACGCCATCCGTCCTCACAACGGTCAGATTGAGACTGCGCGTAACTTCCGCGAGATTTTGGCAGGTAGCGAGATTGGCAAGCAGCCTAAGCAGCACGTTCAGGATCCCTACTCATTCCGTTGCATCCCACAGGTACACGGCGCATCTAAGGATACAATCGCCTATGTTGCTTCAGTTTTGGAGACTGAGATTAACTCAGCGACCGATAACCCAACTATCTTCCCCGACACCGACGAGGTTATCTCAGCTGGTAACTTCCACGGTCAGCCTATCGCTGTGGCTATGGACTTCTTGGCTATCGCTGTTGCAGAGTTGGGTAACATCTCTGAGCGTCGTACCTACAAGCTCATCTCTGGTGCTCGCAACTTGCCTAACTTCCTTGTTGCTAACCCAGGTTTGAACTCTGGCTTCATGATTCCACAGTATACTGCGGCATCTATCGTTAGCCAGTCTAAGGGCTTGTGCTGGCCAGCTTCGTGCGACTCTATCCCCTCATCACAGGGTCAGGAGGACCACGTAAGTATGGGCTCTAACGCAGCTACAAAGCTCTGGAAGGTGTGCCAGAACACCGAGCGCGTGTTGGCTATTGAGCTTATGAACTCTGCACAGGCTTTGGAGTTCCGTCACCAGAAGGATTTGCGCTCTTCAGCTACTGTTGAGGCTATGTTCGAGGCATATCGCAAGGTCGTTCCCTTCGTGGATAACGACACTGTGATGTATCCTCATATCGCAACATCTGTAAACTTCCTTAACGACTATGAACTTGCTCGTTAAAAATATAGGTATGCTCGTTGGCATTGACGAGAGTGGTCGCCTCAAGGTTGAGGGTAAGGCTATGGCCGACATCGCAACTTTGGAGAATGCTTGGCTACTCACCGATGGCGAGCGTATCAAGGAGTATGGCTCGATGGAGTCGTGTCCCTCAGGCGAGGGATGCGACATCCTCGATGCCGAGGGTGGCTGGCTCTTCCCTTCGTTCTGTGACTCGCACACGCATATCGTATTTGCGGGTAGCCGCGAGCAGGAGTTCTTGGATAAGATCAACGGCCTCTCGTACGAGGAGATTGCAAAGCGCGGTGGTGGCATCCTAAACTCTGCAGACCGCTTGCACGACACCTCTGAGGATGAACTCTACCGTCAGGCTATGGAGCGCGTGGATGAGATTATCTCCATGGGTACAGGCCTTGTGGAGATTAAGTCGGGCTATGGCCTCACGTTGGAGGATGAGCTCAAGATTTTGCGCGTCATCAAGCGCATTCGCGAGACATCACCCATCGCTGTGCGTGCTACGTTCTTAGGTGCTCACGCCGTAGGTCGCGCCTATAGAGGTCGCCAGGCGGAGTATGTAGACCATGTATGCAACGACATGATTCCAGCCGTTGCGAAGGAGGGTCTTGCCGACTTCGTTGACGTATTCTGCGACAAGGGCTTCTTCACAGTTGAGGAGACGGCAAAGATTATGGAGGTTGGTGCTAAGTATGGCCTTCGTGCCAAGATTCACGCTAACGAGCTCGCTATCTCGGGTGGCGTAGAGATTGGCGTGGAGCATAAGGCACTCTCTGTTGACCACCTTGAGAGTATGGGTGACGAGCAGATTGAGGCGTTGCGTGGTAGCGAGACAATGCCTACAATGTTGCCTGGTTGCGCCTTCTTCCTCGGTATCACATATCCTCCCGCACGTAAGATGATTGATGCAGGCCTCGCTGTGGCTTTGGCTTCGGACTTCAACCCTGGCACTGCACCTTCGGGTAATATGCGCTTCGTGGTTGCGTTGGGCTCTATCAAGATGAAGATGACACCTGCCGAAGCGTTGAACGCCGCAACGCTTAATAGCGCATGCGCTATGGGCGAGAGCCGCGACTATGGTTCAATCACACGTGGTAAGGTGGCTAACTTCTACATCACTAAGCCCCTTCCATCACTTGCATGGTTGCCCTATGCACACCAGACACCAGTCATCCGCAAGGTTGTGCTTAAGGGCGCGGTGGTTAAGTAATTAGTATTGATAACTTAATTTGTTAAAGCTATGAAGATTGCGAAATTTATGGTAACAATGCTCGGTGCTGCGGCTATGACAGGTTGCTGCTGCAATGAGTGTGACGATAAGGAGTGTGAGGCTCAGGCTTGCTCAAAGGAGCAGACCGTAATTGAGAATATCATGACACGTCGCTCTGTGCGCGACTATAAGGAGGAGCCCGTATGCCGTGAGCAGATGGAAAAGATCCTTGAGTGCGGCATCTACGCCCCTAGCGCTATGAATAGCCAGGGTTGGGCGGTACGTGTTGTCGATGCTCCCGACTTTATCGATGGCGTTACGGCTATCGCTAAGGAGAAGATGCCTCAGATGTGTGAGCAGCCAGGTTTCCGCAACTTCTTCCGCAATGCTCCCACCGTGGCATTTATCGCTGTGCCCGATGAGAGTTATAGTGGTGAGTTCGACTCAGGTCTCTTGGCTCAGAATATGATGCTCTCGGCATGGAGTATGGGTATCGGCTCGTGCTGCTTGGGTAGCGTTATTCCCGTGATGAACTCCGAGGAGGCTAAGCCATATTTGGAGCGCCTGAAGCTCCCTGAGGGTTACCACTTGCAGGTGGCCATCGCCTTTGGTTATCCCGCAGGCGAGAATCCTGAAGCTCCCGCTAGAGATTACTCGAAAGCATACTATATTGAGTAATTTCTTGTGATAAGGCAGACATCTACTGCCGCTAACAAAAAGTCCCGACAATGAGCAGTACGCATAAGTACAGCCCATTGTCGGGATTTTTGTCGAGCGTTGTATCTGCAACCTTCTGACAAGAAATTTATCTCATCGAATCATTGCGCTTTCTTTTTTTACTTTTCCCACTCGAATTTCTCAATGTTAGCATCGGGTGCCTTCCACGATGGTTTGCGCATCGCATATATAATATAAGGTATAACTACAAACACGATAGCACCCACAATCAGCACGCTAAACCACACGGTGTTGCTGCCCACGGCAATTTGCGATGGTGGAATAAAACTCAACACAAAGGCCAACAACGAGCCACAGAATCCCAAGCCGCCCAACAACCACATCAGGCCGTTGCCTTTAGCACCGAGACGGAAGGGACGCTCCATCTTTGGCAATGTGTATCGTAGCTTAATGGCCGAGGCAAACATTAACATATACATTATAAGGTATAGGAGCACGGTGAGCTGTGAGAGAATCTGATAAAAACTCTGAACCGAGGGCATCACGACGAAGAGCATGCCGAGTATTGTGACAATCACGCCCTGCACCATAAGAATGTTGCGCTGAACGCCCTGCTTGTTTGTCTTTTGGAAGAATGGGGGCAGATATCCAGCGCGACCCACGGTGAAGATACCTTTCGATGGGCCTGCTACCCATGTCAACACGCCCGCCAAGACACCAAACACGAGGGCTACGGCAATCACGGGACCCATCCACGAGAGCTTAACGAATTTGAAGTAGCTGTCGAAGCCTATGAGGAGTGTCTGCGTTAGACTGATATCCTTTGCTGGTATGATGATACCGAGCGAGAATGTGCCGAGGATGAAGATGCACACCGTCACAAGCGAGCCAATGATGATTGCGCGAGGGTAGTTGCGCTTGGGGTTATCCACCTCCATAACATGGATACCCATCATCTCCATACCAGCGTAGAAGAGAAAGATGCTGCTGGCAAGCACAAGGTTGTTGAAGTTCGAGAGGTCGGGGAAGAAGCTCTCCTTCATGTTGAGGTTGTTGTGGCCACCCATAGCGAGGTAGACAATGGCGAGGATGATGAGTAGGGCAGCAGGGATGATAGTGCCTATGATACCTCCCCATTTACTTACCTTACCTACCCAGCCGATACCGCGCAACGAGATAAATGTCGCTGCCCAATATATCGCCAATACGACTATGAGCGTGAAGATACGATTTGAGGCGAGTGCCGCATCTGTTGTGGGGTCAACGCCAATGTAGGCGATGCTCACAGCACCAAATGTCAGCACCGTGGGATACCATATCGTAGACTGTATCCACTGCAACCATATTGCGAGGAAGCCCGTGCGTGCACCAAAGGCTTCGCCCACCCAACGAAAGACACCTCCTTGCTTTGCCGAGAACATTGCCGCAAGCTCTGCTGCAACCATTGCCGTGGGGATAAGGAATACGATTGCGGCAAAGAGGTAGTAGAATGCCGAGGCGAAGCCATATATAGCCTCTGTCGCGAGACCACGCAGACTCACCACCGCCGTGATGTTCATAATGGCGAGCGTCATCACGCTCAAACCACTCTTTGTTTTGTTTGTTGTACTACTCTGCATATCACACTAAGTTTTATGTTTGCTCCTCGTAGTGCAATTTGCGTGCAAAATGTGCAAATGGAAATAAGAGGCGTTGTAAAGCATTGATAATTAGCGTGTTGTGAGAGGTTGATTTTAATATTTTCGTAACTTGCTGATTATCAGCACTGTGAAAAACTCGTATTTTCCCGATGTATAACTTGTTGAAAATCAGGTGTGTTTATGGGGCGTCGCGGAAAAACTTTCGCCTCAAAAATTTGGTGTCGACCAATTTCGGTAGTAACTTTGCACTAGCGAAAACAAAAAAAACATTCAAATTATAACTATGAAGAGATTATTGATATGTGCGATGCTTGCAGTGGTATCGGTGGCATGTTGCAAGGAGGGTGGTGATACGCAGGCGACATTACCAGGTTTGGAGAAGGATGCCAACGGCAACTATATATCTTATAAAGGTTACCCAATGCCGTCGTGGGAACCGTCATACGAGGGTATGGTAGATTTGTTGGATCTCGTAGCAACGCAGAAGGGTGAGATTGATGATGAACTATTCGTTGAGTTCATGACAACAAACGTGGTTAAGGCAAACGAGATTTACTTCCTTAATAAATATCGCTCTGGCTACTATGAGTGGTATAATGTGGACCACTGGGGCGGTAACGGAGTACATTATAACATCAAACTTGATAGTGACGGAACACTCTATAGCCATGAGATAGCAGTTGATATATACCCCGAGATTGAGGAGTACTACGCCGAGAATGGCTATGAGGGCTACTATCTTTGTCATGAGTGGAGATACGATGCCGAGAGTAATATGTTACACACGAAATACTATAGGTCCCCACTTAGCCAACCTATCGAGATGAGTGCAGAGGTAATCTTCTTTAATGGCACTGAGGCTGTCCTCTTGGGCCATGTGGCAGGTCTTGCGGTACTTGCTATGAGCGAGTATAGCAATGGCGAGTTCGGTCTTGTGGATGAGATGGAGTTGTTCAGGGTGGAGTTTGTTGAGGGTTACGATAGTTTCCTTGATAACTATACTACATACGAGGAATATCAAACCGTATATGATGAGGCTGAAAGGGCCTATAGGCTCAATAGCATGAATGAGAATATGGCCGAGGCAATGGCGCTGTGGTCTAACTTCGATCGTGAGACCGTTGTCGAGAATCTTGTTGGCGAGTGGAAGACATTCTCGCTACTACACTACGATGAGTCATGGGATAGAATTATCGAAGCGCTGGTGTTCAATGACAACCACTTTGTCGAAGGTGTCATACCCACTACCTATATCTTTGAGGAGGATGGCAGAGCCTGTGAGTACTACGATGCGCCCGTTCAAGATGATGAACCCAACGAACTGAATCTTGTGTGGGAGTATGACGCAGAGTCGGATATAATCACGCTAAGTGGCGACGGATATACATCTGAATATAGACTCTCGGGATGCAGTTACCAATATATAGTATTGGATAGAGTGGAGAACGGAACTAACGTGCGTCGCGTGCTAAGGCGCAATATGGATGATAAGTAGAATGCAAACAACTAACAAAACCTACAACTATGAGACGTATGTATATTATTGTAGCGCTTGCTGCTATGGTAGCGGTGGCGTGTGAGAAGGATCAGTTGCCAGAAGATAGACCTAATGATGACTCATCTGAGATTCTTGGCGATGACAACGAGATCGGAGAGAATGGCGACGAGAACGGCGGGGAGCCTGTTTGGATGTACGACGAATTTATGGGTTATGACTTACCTGAGGGTCGTCGCCAGGAGATGGATGCATTGCTTAGTATGATAGACTCACAGGAGGGAGAGATTAATGATGAACTCTTTGAGGAGCTGCTCGTATCGCGCGTTATGACATTCTCGGAGCAGTATCTTACACACGAGTCAAACAATAGTGAGGGTACATTCTGGACGTCATGCTACGATTGGGATGGTGGAGAATATTGTGGCACTCTTATGATGATGGAGGACGGCACATGTTACGACCATAGCCATGAGGGTTGCGCCTTTATCGAATTCGATGCTTTCCTCCATGAGAGAGGATATAAGGGTACCTACTACACAACATTGTGGAGCTACGATGCCGAGACCCATACACTCAACACTATATATAGTCCCGATTACTACAATATCGAGATGAGTGCCGAGGTGCTCTACTTCGATGGCGAGGAGGCTATCCTTGTCGGACATATCGCAGGTGTGGCTATTGTAGCGATGAATAAATACAACAACTATACTACTGGTATTTCGCACGAGATGGAGCTCTACCGCCTTAAGTTTACTGATAGTCGCGATACCTTCTTTGATGGCTACGCTTCACCCGAGGAGTATGCCGCCCTCAAGGAGGAGTTTGAGGCAATGTATCCAGACTATTTTTAGGGTATAATATAATATAGTATGGCTGCCTGGCAAATGCTGGGCAGCCTTTTGTTTATATACTTATCTTATATCATATAAGAAATACTTATATAATCATAAAATAAAACGATTAAAAAACTATTGCAGATAAAAATAAAACACTTATCTTTGCATCAGGAAAAGGAAATAAACCGAAAATAAAAGAATAATTACAAACCTAAAAAACTAATAAGACTATGAAAGATTTGAAAGGAACTAAGACGGAGAAGAACTTGTGGGAGGCTTTTGCTGGTGAGTCACAGGCACGCAACAAGTATACATATTTCGCATCGAAGGCAAAGAAGGACGGCTACGTTCAGATTGCAAAGATCTTCGAGGAGACTGCAGCAAACGAGAAGGAGCACGCTGAGATTTGGTTCAAGCTCCTCAATGGCATCGGCTCAACAGCTGAGAACCTTAAGTCTGCAGCAGATGGTGAGAACTACGAGTGGACAGACATGTACGACCAGATGGCTAAGGACGCAAAGGAGGAGGGCTTCGACCACATAGCATTCCTCTTCGAGCAGGTAGGTAAGATCGAGAAGGAGCACGAGGAGCGCTACCGCAAGCTCTTGGCAAACGTTGAGGGTGGCCTCGTATTCTCTCGCGATGGCGACATGATCTGGCAGTGCTCAAACTGTGGTCACATCCACGTTGGCAAGCAGGCTCCTGAGGTATGCCCCGTATGTGTTCATCCTAAGGCATACTTCCAGATTAAGGCTGAGAACTATTAATTTGTTGTGATAATAGCCCATCTACTGCCGCTAACGAAATATCTCGGCAATGGGCAGTACGCTCTAGTACAGCCCATCGCCTCGAATTTCGCCGAGCGTTGTATCTGAACTATTCTAACAACAAATAACTACTAATGAAGGGGGCGGCAAGCACGATTCTTGCTCCGCCCCCTTACTCACAACTATAGGCAATGAATACTCTTCTCATACTCCTAATACCCTTTGCGGGTACTGTCGTGGGTGCAGCAACGGTCTTCCTCACACGCGACAAGGTATCTTCGCGTGTGCAGAATGCGCTACTGGGCTTTGCCGCGGGTGTGATGGTCGCAGCCTCTGTATGGTCGCTCATAATCCCCGCCATAGACCTCTCGCAGCACCTCGACAAGCTAAGTTGGATGCCTTCAGCTGTGGGCATACTCCTTGGCATGCTCTTCCTGCTCACCCTAGATAGCCTCGTGCCACACATGCACCCAACAGGTGACTCTGCCGAGGGTCTGCGGTCGAAGCTTGGACGTCGTCCCATGTTGATGCTTGCTGTGACGCTTCACAACATTCCCGAGGGCATGGCCGTGGGTGCTGTAATCGCGGGCGCTATGCAGGGCAACTCTGGCATCACCATCGCTGCGGCATTGGCACTTGCTGTGGGTATGGCGATACAGAACATCCCCGAGGGCGCAATCATCTCGTTGCCCCTGCGTGCCGATGGTGCATCACGCCGTAAGTCCTTTGGCTATGGTGCTCTTTCAGGTATTGTCGAGCCACTCTCTGCTGCGCTTATGATACTCCTCTTTGAGCATATCTCGCCCCTCTTGCCATATCTCTTGGCATTCTCTGCTGGTGCTATGCTCTATGTTGTGGTTGAGGAGCTTGTCCCCGAGACTCAGCGTGGTGAACACTCAAATATCGGCACTATCGCCTTCGCCATCGGATTCATAATTATGATGGTGCTAGATGTCTCTTTAGGATAGTTTCTCGTGATAAGGCTGACATCTGCATACGAGAAATCGGTTGAAGAGATAGGACTGCAAACTATAGCCCTAAAATAAAAGAAGCGTTGACCTTGGGTCAACGCTTCTTATTTATTGTGTGCATTTGATTAGTTCTCAGGGTTAACCTTGATAAGCTCAACCTTGAACTCCAAAGCCTCGTTTGCACCGATGTCCTGACCTGCGCCACGCTCACCGTATGCCAACTCAGAGGGGATCCACAATGTGATCTGACCACCCTCGCCTACGAGCTTCATACCCTCAGTCCAACCACGGATAACGCGGTTAAGAGCGAATGAGATGCTCTCGCCACGCTCGTAGCTTGAGTCGAAGATGTTGCCATTACGAGTCTTACCCTCGTAGTTTACCTCTACAACGTCTGAATCCTCAGTTGCGAATACGTCGTTACCCTCGCGGTCGATGCGATAGAGAAGGCCAGACTCAGTCTTCTGTACGCCCTCCTGCTTCTCAACCTCTGCTAGCCACTCAGCAGATGCGAGCTTTGCCTCCTCAGCCTTCTTCTGCTGCTCAGCACGCTGCTTCTCCATCATCTCGCGCTGGAGGTTCATCAACTCAGTCTGAATGTCGTTAGTTGAGATAAGAAGACCTGCCTCGATAGCCTCCATATCCTGTTCCTCGATAGCCATGCTGTCGTTGAAGCCCTTGAACAACCAACCCATGCTGAGGCCATCAACGTCGATGAGTGATGCACCCATCTGTGAACCCAATGTCTCAGAGATGAACTGCTTTGTGAACTCCTCGTTGTAGAGCTCAGGAACCTCAGGAAGCTCCTCAGTCATGCCGCCCTCAACCATTGCGTCATAAGTCTGCTTTGCCTGCATGAAGGGCAAGAAGCGTGTGTAAACGAATGTCTGGAACTTCATGTTGTTCTGCTGGAACTCCTCGCTCTCAACGTTGCCGTCGAGGTAGAAGTTGATGATAGCATCCTTAAGAGCTGCTACATCGAGATCCATAGCGCCGAACTGGAAGTTAACGGCCATACCCATGTTTGCACCGAGTGCGTATGAGCGCTTGTTGATCTGCTCAGCGATCTCCTCGGGAGTAGCCTTTGCTATAGTCTTCTCAACCTTTGCGATGTCAGCCTTGATGGTCTTGATGTTCTCAGAGTCGGCTGAGTGCTTGCCGTTGCATGCAACAGCAGACAATGTGAGGGCGATTGCGCCCATTGCAATAAATAGTTTTCTCATTGTTTGAATTGTTTTGTTTGTTGTATGTTTTGTCTTCTATTTGCTTATCTCTAAACGTGAGCTACTCGGTTAAATTGTCTGCTGGCGCAACAATTGTGCCCTCCTCCTGCTCTTCATCGAGGTTGCTGTACTCATCGCTTACCTCACCCTCATCATCCTTCTCATCTACAGGAAGCTCAATAGCCTCATCATCCACGTAGAGTGTCACGGTGTAGCGATCCTTACCCATGTAGTCCTTCATATCCTCGATAACGATGTCATTGATCGAGAATGCGCCCTCGGCGAGATCCTGGTGCTGGAAGCCCATATAGTTCATGATGATGCGGTTGCGGTGCTCCATGAGCTGCTTTATCTGACCGTCGATAACATCGCCATAGAGCGTCATCGCCTTAGTCTGCGTATTCATCATCGTTGGGTCGATGCCACGCGCTGTGAGCAACGAGTCGGCATACTTGATAACTGCCTTGTTCGACATCTTGGTGTCGTTGATGCGCGAGAATGCTAACATATCGAGGTAGCCCTGCTCTGCACCATGCTTATAGTTGTAGTACGCAATCTTGAGGTTGAGGTTTGCAAGACGCTGCACATCGCGCTTGTAGTTTACGCGCTGTGTGAGCTTAACGCGTAACGAGCTATCCTCCTTCAATGCCTCTGCCATCTTGTCCAAGCGTGCGTAGTGCTCCGAGCCGAGTCCTGGCTCCAAGAGGTCGAGGTTGATATGCTGGAAGGCATCCTGCTTATTGCTCGCCATAAGCTCGAAGGGCGAGATTGCAATCTTGAGCATCAAACCACCCACAGCCTTCATGATAACCTTGCCGTAAGAGAACTTAGGC
>JAFZGE010000120.1 GCA_017555545.1 Alistipes sp. | reverse complement strand
GTGGGGTCTCTACCACTCAACTGATACTGTTATCAACAACCTCTATCAGTTCCCCGCACACATGGCTCCTGAGGCTGACTATGGTTACTGTCCTCTCACTTGTCCTGGTGTTAGCAAGCTCTCTTACGAGCGTCTTGCAAATACAGACTTCCGTAAGAAGTTGATCAAGGGTCCTGATACTGCATGGGCTGACTTCGCTCCTGTTTCATTGCTTAACAGCGAGGATGAGTACAACTCATATGCAGACTACACATTCTTCAATTTCCGTCCTGGTCAGGGTAACCGTACTGAGTACAAGACTGCTGGTGCTGTTGCATTGCCTTTGATGCGTTGTGAGGAGATGTACTTCATCGAGATGGAGGCTATCGCACACACTCAGGGTGATGACGCTGGTTGGCAGAAGCTCGTAGAGTTCATGGCAAACCGTGACTCTAACTATATCTGCGCTACTTCAGACATCGTTGACGAGATTATCTTCCAGAAGGGTATCGAGTTGTGGGGCGAGGGTCTCATGATGTTCGACTACAAGCGTTTGGATATGGGTGTAAACAACGCATTCCCTGGCACAAACTACGATCCTAACCGTCGTTTCGTATCTGAGGGTCGTGTGCCTTGGTGGACATACTGTATCCCACAGGGTGAGGTTCAGATGAACACAGCGTTGAAGGGCTTGAACAATCCTGATCCTTCAATGACTCTTAAGAGTAAGGAAGAAATGTAGTTTTTGACTTGTCATTGAAGTTTAAGACTATTAAAAACTCAATTAAAAGAAAGAATATGAAAAAATTCAATATCATAGGTCTTCTACTCGCCTTTGTAGGTGTCCTTTCGTTGGCATCTTGCGAGCACCCTCAGGCCGATTGGGCTCCTGGTGCTCAGGACGAGAACATGGGTGTATACTTCCCACAGACCAAGAATCTTGTTGTAACAGCAGAGGATACATTTGTAAACATCCCTGTTAAGCGTAACAACGCTGCTGAGGAGGCAACTGTAACTTTGCGTCACGAGGATGTTAGCTCTTGCGGTTTCTTCACAGTTCCTTCAAGCGTTAAGTTTGCAGCTGGTGAGAATGAGGCTACCCTCAAGGTAACTTTCGATGGTACAAAGCTCACTCCTGGTGTTGAGTACGGTCTTCTTATTAAGCTTGATGGTGAGCAGGCTTCACAGTATGGTGTTGCTGAGCACATCTTCAAGATTGGTATTGCTGAGCCTTGGATCTCTCTTGGTCAGGGTCTTTATCGTGATGATATCTTCACTAATCCTTATCAGATCAATCCTGGTACACTCGTTCCAGTAGAGGTATTCCAGCACGAGTTGGAGCCTAACCGTTATCGTGTTAATCCTTTTGCTGCTAACGCTATTCCTTACATCCTTGGTGGTGTACCTGAGGATATCGTTTACGGCGAGGAGGCTGGTTACCTTGAGCTTATCGTAGCTGAGGACGGTACCGTTACATTGCCTGCTGATGGCTGTCCTACAGGTTTCAAGATGGATATGGACGGTGTCGTGGAGAATATGTGGGTAGTACCTTATCCTATGGATGGTTCTGCTGCTCCTGGTCATTTCGAGAATGGTGTATTCTGGTTCACTACTCCTAGCAACATGGTATTCATGAGCGACAGTGGTAATGGTTGGTATGCAAACACTAATGGTCTTCTTGCTGTTGCGCTCCCAGGTTATGAGATCACTGATTTCGCTATGGGTGCTGTATACGGTGGTATGATCGTTGAGGCTGACAACGTAACTTCTTCTGCAATTATCAACTTCGGTGTTGGTGTAGACGTTGAGTCTTTCGACTTCACAGTTCTTCCTGGCAACATAACTGATATCACTGCAACTGTTGAGGCTATTATCGCTGGTAGCGAGGATCTCACTATCTACCAGGCTAAGGCTAATGAGCTCTCTTGGAAGGTTGCTTTGGACGGTGCAGGTGTTTACACTGTAGTTGCTGTTCCTTATGGTAAGGGTGAGTATCGTGCAGCTGACGCTATTGCTTACGCATTCTACTATCCTGGTCTTGGTGGTACTGAGACTCCTTCAGCTGAGATCGCTGTTTACTTCGACTCTGTAGTAGGTATCACTGGCAAGGAGTCATATGAGGAGCAGTTCCCCGAGGCATACTTCGCAGCAGCTGCTATCGTTGCTAAAGCTGACGAGATCAAGTCTGTTAAGATGTATGTAGGTCGTGAGGATGTTATCGTTGGTTCAGGTTTGGATCGTGAGGATATCGTTGCTAACTATGGTGATGATATTACTGCTGACGTTCTCCAGGGCTTGGCAGCTAACGGTTCTGTAGTTCTTGGTCCTTACAACCTCAACACAGGTTCTGAGGTTACTGCAATGTTCATCTTCGAGACTCTCTACGGTGAGACTCGTTTCATGGAGGCTAAGCACACTTTGCCTAACGCATCAGGTTTGGATCTCGGTACTTACAACTTCGAGGATGGTGACTATGCTGAGCTCATGAGTGTTATCGGTGCAGAGGCTGGCGGTTACGCTTACCTTTGCGTAGATGCATACGAGTTCTTGGGTGTTATCGACGCTGAGGCTAAGACTGTTACTTTCGATGGTGCTGAGCCTAACTACAATGCATACTTGTTCAACCAGATGGCATTCTACTATGACTCTGCTAAGACTAAGGCTTACGGTATCTGGTCTTGCTCAGATGAGGCTTTGGAGACAGCTTGTGACCTCGTTCTCTCATTCGATGAGAATGGCACAATCACTTCAATGAATAGCTACCTCGCGTTGTGCATCTTCAGCCTTGCTGATGGTTCATTCGTTGACTATGGCTTCTTCTTCTCGCCTGCAACAACTATCACAAAGGTTCAGCCTGAGGCAGCAAAGGCTTCTTTGAAGGCTTCTGCTAAGAGCTTGAACACAGAGCTTAAGATGGCTAAGTCTGAGGTTTCATTCGTTGCTGAGCCTTGCCAGGCTAAGCGCAAGATGAAGGCTAACGCAGTACAGTTCTAATATTGCGTAAAGCATAATTTTGGTGCAGCCTGCTCCTTTTGGGGCAGGCTGCTCCTTTTTTGTATAGTTACGTCATCCTGTGAGCGTCGTAGAATCTCACGGATAGCACGCCATTCGAGCGCCAGCACTCGCGAGAGATTTTTGCTACGTTCAGAATGGTAACGACACACTAATGGATGTTCACAACGTTCACAAAGACATAGTTGTACGCCTCAGCCCGCTGTATAGAGCCTTTTCCTATACTTTTTGGTTATAATCTTTTGCATTACGAAAATATTGACTACCTTT
>JAFZGE010000119.1 GCA_017555545.1 Alistipes sp. | reverse complement strand
ACGATAGCCGAGAAAGTGAAGGTACGACCACCCTTGGTTACCTTAGTAACGCGGTTGATTGCAACCAAACGATCCTTCAACTCGAGGTCGCTTGTACGTACTCTCTTTATGTTAGTATTTGCCATAATCGATTAGAATTTAAGGCCACCCTCGCGAGCAGCGTCAGCCAACATTTTTACACGACCGTGATAGAGGTAACCGTTACGGTCGAACGCTACGGTGTTGATACCCTTCTCGATTGCGCGTGCTGCAGCGAGCTTACCTACCAAAGCTGCAACCTCAGACTTGTTCTTACCAGCTGACTCTGCCGCTTCCTCCTTGTCATGAGACGTTGCAGTTGCCAAGGTTACGCCTGCGAGGTCATCAATAAACTGTACGTAGATCTGCTTGTTGCTACGGAATACAGTCATGCGAGGCTGTGATGCTGTACCGTTAACGATCTTACGAATACGCATCTTGATTCTCGCTCTTCTTTCAATCTTATTCAATGCCATAATCTTGACTTATTTACTATTTAGCTGCCGACTTACCTGCCTTGCGACGGATTACCTCGCCGACGAACTTAATACCCTTACCCTTGTATGGCTCAGGCTTACGCAATGAGCGAATCTTCGCTGCTACCTGACCTACAAGCTGCTTGTCGATAGACTTGAGTGTGAGGATAGGGTTACCCTTCTTCTCTGTTACGGCTGTAGCCTGGATCTCAGCGGGCAACAAAATTGCGATATCGTGAGAGTAACCAAGGCTCATCTCCAAAAGCTGACCCTTAACCTCAGCCTTGAAACCTACACCAATGAGCTCCTGCTTGATCTCGTAGCCCTTTGATACGCCGATAACCATGTTGTTGATAAGAGCACGATACAAACCGTGCAATGAACGGTGACGGGGCTGGTTGGTAGGACGAGTAACGATAACCGCAGGAACCTCCTTCTGGCTCTCCTTCTCGATGTGTGTTCCAACTTCAACTTTGATGTCTGAGTCAACCTTCTGGCTCAATGTACCAAGTGGCCCTTTCACGCTTACCGTGTTGTCAGCTGCGATCTCTACAGTAACACCAGCGGGCAAGATTACAGGTAGTTTACCAATTCTTGACATGTTGTGATAGTTGTTTTTTGTTAATTAATTCTTACAGTAATCACTGAAATCTTCGTGTGGGTTGGACTACCAGATGTAGCACATTACCTCACCACCTACGTTCTCCTTGCGAGCCTGAGCATCTGTCATAACACCCTTAGATGTTGAAACGATAGCGATACCCAAACCATTCAATACACGAGGCATCTCGTCTACTGAAGCGTACTGACGCAAACCTGGACGGCTTACACGCTTAAGGTTCTTGATAGCATTAACCTTAGTAGCAGCGTCGTACTTCAACGCAATCTTGATTGAGGGATGACCCTTCTCATCCTTGTCAAACTTGTAGGCAAGGATGTAACCCTGATCGAACATGATCTTGGTGATCTCCTGCTTAATTTTTGAACCGGGAGCTACAACCACCTTGTGGTTGGCTTTCACCGCATTTCTAATTCTGGTTAGAAAGTCCGCAATTGGATCTGTCATAGCGAATTAAAAGTTAAAAATTAATAAATTAAAAATTGTTTATTTATGCTTTATTGCATTCTAAGTTGTTCGTTTTCATGCACTTAACCCTCTTCATACTCCTCGTACGCGAGGGCATAACGCGCATAAAAGCGGGCAAATATACGAAGAAAATCTGAAATAGCAAAGTTTTTGCGCTAATTTTTAAGCATTTACGCATTGTTTCACTCACGCAACAAATGCTGGCACACCAAAGTTTACCAACATTACAATGCGAAAAACCATGCTCCGATGCTCAAAGAGTTAAACGACAAGAGATGTACATAAGCACATCATCCCCTCGTACAACTCCATGCATCAGCTTTTGTCGGGCACACTACGTATATCACCGCAGTTAACTTTGCGCCACGTCAGTACATAGTACGACATACGACACTCTGCATGAGATTCTCCTCCAGCACATCACCCTTCCTTATGCCCCATAGCGCGGAAGTTACTGCACACGCAGCACTTTTCCCCACTCTGAGAAACATAATACTCGGGCTTTGCACCCATATAAGGCGGACATTGCTTGTAACAGACGATACTTCACAGCTCACCCATTACCCTGGCACCATACTATACAGGCACCTAACAATAAAAATTCTGCCTTAACCGACCCTACAATCGAGGCACCCGTGGGTACCTCGCGTGGGATCTACCTATACCGGATGCGCTTTCGCCTTACGACGAGCCACAATCCTACTTTAAGGTGGTGTCACAACACGCTCTACGCGCGTATATAATATATATAGGTAACACCTCCCTGAAACTATCCTTCTAAACCATCGACCTTGGCAGCTCAAAAGCCACCAAGGTGATGATAGAATCAGACTACCAGCTAGCCTTCTTTACACCGGGGATCAAACCGTTCGAAGCCATCTCACGGAACTGGATACGGCTGATACCGAACTGACGCATGTAACCCTTAGGACGACCGGTGATCATGCAACGGTTGTGCTGACGGATAGGATTAGAGTTGCGGGGCAACTTTGAGAGGGCAATCCATGCCTCCTCGTGATCCATCTCACCAGCCTTAACCTTAGCTGCGATCTCCTCGCGCTTGTGAGCATAACGCTGTGCAAGCTTCGCACGCTTTACCTCGCGTGCCTTCATTGACTCCTTTGCCATAGCTTACTGGTTCTTTTTAGCGTTCTTGAATGGAAGGCCGAACTCACGAAGGAGAGCGTATGCCTCCTCGTCAGTCTGAGCCGATGTTACGAATGTAATCTCCATACCGAAGATCTTAGTGATCTTGTCGATGTCGATCTCAGGGAAGATGATCTGCTCAGTGATACCGAGGGTGTAGTTACCCTGGCCATCGAACTTATCGTTGATACCCTTGAAGTCGCGGATACGGGGAAGAGCTACTGCGATCAAACGCTCGAGGAACTCGTACATACGGTTGCCACGGAGTGTTACGCGAACGCCAATAGGCATGCCCTTACGCAACTTAAAGTTAGAGATATCCTTACGAGACTTGGTCTGAACAGCCTTCTGACCCGTAATACGGGTAAGCTCCTCCTGAGCAACCTCGATAAGCTTCTTATCGGCAATCGCCTGGCCCATACCCTGGTTTACGACGATCTTCTCGAGCTTGGGGCACTGCATAACAGTTGTGTAGCCAAACTCCTTCATAAGGGTAGCAATGATGCGCTCCTTATACTCGGTTTTAAGTGTAGGTACGTATGCCATTATTTAATCTCCTCTCCTGACTTTTTAGCGTAACGAACTAATTTACCATTGTCATTAGCCTTGCGACCTACGCGAGTAGGCTTACCCGACTTAGGATCGATAGGCTGCAGATTCGAAATGTGGATGGGAGCCTCCTGCTCGATGAGACCACCCTGAGGATTCTTCGCGTTGGGCTTTGTAGCCTTCTTGCAGATGTTAACACCCTCAACAACAGCACGCTGCTTAGAGGCATCTACAGAGAGTACCTTACCCTGTGCGCCACGGTTATCGCCTGCATTGACGTAAACCATGTCCCCTTTCTTAATATGCAATTTAGACATATCTCAATTGTTTTATAAATTACAATACCTCGGGAGCCAATGATATGATCTTCATATACTGGTCACGCAACTCACGGGCTACAGGACCGAAGATACGAGTACCACGGATCTCACCCTGATTGTTAAGAAGAACTACTGCGTTGTCGTCGAAACGAATGTACGAACCATTAGCACGACGAATCTCCTTCTTTGTTCTTACTACGACTGCCTTTGAAACGGCACCCTTCTTGACATCGCCCGAGGGAGAAGCGCTCTTAACAGCTACCACGATCTTGTCGCCGATAGATGCGTAACGACGCTTTGTACCACCGAGCACGCGAATGCAGAGAACCTCCTTTGCACCGCTGTTGTCAGCTACTACAAGTCTACTTTCTTGCTGTATCATAACTACTTAGCTCTTTCAATGATTTGTACTAATCTCCAACGCTTAGTCTTGCTCAAGGGGCGTGTCTCCATGATACGTACTGTATCGCCCTCGTTTACGGTTGTATCCAAGCACTCAGCTACAAACTTAGTGGTCTTGTTAACGAACTTACCGTAGATAGGGTGCTTAACCTTACGAGCAACGGCAACCACAATGGTCTTCTCCATCTTGTTGCTGACAACCAAGCCAATACGCTCTTTTCTAAGATTTCTTTCCATAATGGTAATTAACATTTAGAGTTCTTCTGGCCGAGAATTGTCAACATACGTGCGATATCTCTGCGAGATTTCTTAATGATTGATGGATTTTCTACGGGCGAAACTGCGTGCTGCACCTTTAGCTGTGTGAGGTTAGCCTTCTCAGCTGCAATGCGCTCCTCGAGATCCTGCACCGACATCTCCTTTATTTCAGCACTTTTCATAATCTTTCAAGCTCCATTTTAGAGTGATGACTCGACATAGTCGCGTCGTACAATAAACTTAGTTGTAATAGGCAACTTCTGAGCTCCCAGACGGAGTGCCTCCTGTGCAATCTCCAAAGGTACACCCTCTGCCTCGAAAAGGATACGACCTGGTGT
>JAFZGE010000118.1 GCA_017555545.1 Alistipes sp. | reverse complement strand
ATATCGTCATAGATGGTAATCGCTTCCATACCGACCTTGCAACGCCTTGGCGCACAATAGTTAAGGGCGATGGCAAGTATGCTAATATCGCTGCGGCATCGGTGCTTGCTAAGACACATCGTGATGAGTATATGATGCGCATTGCTGAGGAGTACCCCATGTATGGCTGGGCGAAGAACAAGGGCTATCCCACGCGTGAGCATAGGCTTGCGGTGAGGGAGTATGGTCTCTCGCCATATCATCGCAAATCGTTCAATATGTCGCCCGAGCAACTCGAACTATTCTAAAATTTGTTGTGATAAGGGGCACATCTGCTGGGGCAAAGGTTCGAAAGGGTTAGAAGGGGTCGAAGGGTTCTAAAGTGGTTTGAAGTGGTCGAAAAGGAAAATCCCCTTTTGACCCTTTTAGACCCTTTTAGAACTCTTGTCCGCGACAACGGGTTAAAGATTGCCACGTCGGGCATAGCCCTCCTCGCAATGACGGGTTATGCCAGAATAACTTTAACGCTTGCGGTGCTTGGATGCCTTGCGGGGTGCGAGCTTGGGTAGCACAACAACGCTACGTGCCTCCTCGCGGCCATCCTCGGCGGTCACAATCTCGAAGTCGACACGCCAGTTATGCTTGAGCGTGCGGTAACCATCGGTCATAATAGCGGTGAAGTGGACATAGACATCTACCCCCTCATCGGTGGTGATAAATCCATAGCCACGCTTGTCATCGAACCATTTTACACGCCCTGTCATAGATGAATGTTGTTTAGTTTGGCAGTTCAAAGTTACTAATTTTATCGCATCAGTCAATACTAAAGGCGCAAAAAAATGCGTTTAATTTGTAGATTTACGGAAAAAAGTGTATATTTGTGCATTATAGAGAATTATAAACGACTAAAATAGATAGGGTATTATGAATGCAAAATGGAAGATAGCTATCCTTGCTATGCTCGGTCTCTCGACTGCAGCGTGCTGTAGCACTAAGAAGGCTAAGAAGAGTGAGGATCCCAAGCCCGTTGAGGTGGAGGATCAGATGGATGACCCACGTATCATGCTTATGTACGGCGTTCCCTTCCCCGATGGTCAGGTTGCACGCCCCGTTGAGGATGTGGTGACTGAGGCGGAGGCTGGTGGTGTTCCCTTCCCCGATGGTCGCGTTGCGCACCCCATCACTGAGGAGGAGGCACAGAAGGTGCTCGAGGAGATTAAGGCCGAGGAGGCTAAGCGAGCTGCCGAGCAGGCTGAGTAGTATATCGTTCTACATTAATTAACCTTTTACACGTGAAAGGAAAGAGATTAGGCATCCGCAAGCACTTGGGTCTCAAACTCTTCAAGGGACTATACGACGGTGTTGTGGAGCGCCACGAGTTGCGTACACTCTTTTGGGAGTGTACGCTTCGTTGTAATTTGAAGTGCCGCCATTGCGGTAGCGACTGCCGTGTCGATGTTTCGGAGGCCGATATGCCCTTGGCCGACTTCCTGAAGGTGTTGGATGAGGAGGTTACGCCCAATGTTGACCCAGCAAAGGTGCTCATCATCTTCTCGGGTGGCGAGGTGTTGGTGCGCAAAGACCTTGAGGAGGCGGGACGCGAGGTTACGAAGCGCGGATATATGTGGGGCATGGTGACTAATGGCATGAGCCTCTCGCGTGAGCGTCTGCACTCGCTCGTAGCGGCGGGCTTGCGCTCAGTGTCGGTTAGCTTCGATGGCTTCGAGGATGTGCATAACTACATCCGCCAGAACCCCGATAGCTTTGAGCGTGCCCGACAGGCTGTGGCACACATCCGTGAGATTAAGGGACTTACCTACGACGTAATCACATGTGCTACGCCCGCCATTATGGAGAGGCTGGACGAGTGGAAGGAGTTTCTTATCTCCGAGGGCATCGAGCGCTGGCGCATCTTCTCGGTATTCCCTGCGGGACGTGCCAAGCGCGATGAGACGCTACACCTAAACCCCGAGCAGTTCCGCACGCTTATGGAGTTTATCCGCAAGACGCGTAAGGAGGGTCGCATAAACCTCAGTTATGCTTGTGAGGGCTTCCTTGGTGGCTACGAGACCGAGGTGCGCGACAACTTCTATATGTGTACTGCGGGCGTTACGGTGGCCTCAATTCGTGTTAATGGCGATATCTCGGGTTGCACGAGCGTGCGTGGCAACTATGCGCAGGGCAATATCTACAAAGATAGGTTCTGGGATGTATGGCAGAATAGGTTTACACCCTTCCGCGACCGCGAGTGGACCAAGCAGGATGAGTGTGCCGACTGCAAGGTGTGGGAGTTTTGCCGTGGTGGCGGCATGCATTTGCGAGATGACCAAGGTAAGTTAATGTATTGTCACTATAATATGTTGAGATAAGGGGTCTAAAAGGGCCTAAAAGGGTCAAAAGGGGGATTTCCCCCTTTAGAACCCTTCGACCCCTTCTAACCCTTTCTGACAAGAAATCAATTTCATAGGGACAAAAGGGACAAAAGGGACGAAAGAGACTTAAGAGACGAAAGAGACGAAAGCGAAGTTGCTATCAACAGCATGTCCGCGACCATCTCTTCTGTCCCTTCTGTCTCTTTAGTCTCTTATGTCCCTAAGGCCGCGACCATCTCTTTTGTTTCTTTTGTCTCTTTTGTCCTCTTGTCCGAGCCTACCTTAGCGTCACACATCGATTGACCAGCGGCGTGGTGGGCGTGGTGAAGGCCGTCTCCGTGTCGCCAACCCACTGCGTGGTGATGCGTGAGCCATCTATGCCCTTCGATGTGAGGTAGGCGGTGACATTCTCGGCACGCTCCTTAGAGAGTTGCATGTTGCGCTCGGCACTACCCGTCTCCTTGTCGGCATAGCCCGTAATGGTGATGGGGGTGGTGGTGTCCCACATCGCTGCTATGTAGTTGTCGAGGGTGGCGTGGGCATACTCCGAAAGTGTCGCCTCGCCGATGGTGAAGAACACGACGCTCTCGCCCACGGTGTGGCTTACCATTGCCTTTTGCGTTGCGCTCTGTGCTGTGGCAAGGTCGCTCTTAAGGCGCTTGTTGTCTGTTTCGAGTGCCTGAAGCTCCTCGGCTGCCGAGATAAGTGCCGCATCTGCTGCCAGGAGTGTCTCCTCGAGGCCTACGATAGCGGCGATGTAGCCATCGACATCGGTTTGCGAGTAGGCGGGAGTCCACGTGCGCTGGTTGAAGCGATAGGCGATGCCCACGGATGCCGAGAGGCCTACGGCGACACGGTTGCCACTGCCAATCTCTGCGGGGAGTGAGCCCTCGCGGAAGAACCATGAGCGAAGGTCTAGTTCGATGTCCCATTGTGGTGTTATGTGGAACTTGTTTAGAAGACCCGTGGTGAAGGCGTACTCGCTATTTGTCGAGCCCGCAGACCTATCCGTCCACGACATAGTGGTATAGCCGAAGCCCATGTACGACACCGCGCTATAGATGCGGTTGGGGCGGTAGCCGCCAATCCAGTTCGACATGTTTACGAGGATGTCGCCATGTACATAGAGGTAGGGTGTCTTGAAGATGCCCGAGCCATACTTTGGTTGGTCGAACGAGTAGTTCTGGAACTCGCCGCCATCGACCCTGAGGCGCATGCCCACAACGGGCACTATCCACTTTGTGACCGAGATATTGGCATTCCAGCCCACGCGGTTGAAGAACTTGCCGGGGTCATCCCCAATGTTTCGCTCCACCTGTAACATCGAGGCGCCGCCACCCGCGCCAATCTCCCAGTTATCCCAGAAGCGATTGGTCTCATAGCCACTCCATGCACGAGGTCTTTCCCACTCTTGCGCCAAGGCTACAGTTGTCATATGTGCGACAACCAATAATAGAAGTAAAACTTTTTTCATAGACTTTAAGCATTAAATTGTTTACGCGTATCGGCGCATAACGCTTAAATCATATTCCGTGCCAAGGCTTTATGCTCGAGGCTCGTTGCCCACAAGGTCGGCGATATCCGCCCCCTTCTCGCGTCCCTCCATGAACGAGGATACATGATATTGAAACCCCACCTCCGAGGCTATGGCCTCGATTTTAGATGTCCACACCTCGTAGCCCTTGCCCTCATCGGGAAAGAGTATGACCCTACGCCCCTTGAGCGGTCGTAGCATGTCGGTTGAGAGCGCCATCATAGAGTCCACCGCAACCCACACCATGTTGGGCATAAGGATAGCGCCTATATGTGCGGTCTTAGCACCCTCGGCAAGGGCGACAACCTTGTCGGGATAGCGTGAGAGCAGATGCTCGCCATACATACACTGCACCAACTCCCAATCCTCGGGTAGCGAGCCCTCGCGGCGCATGACGGCGTGTACCCAGTCTACCGTGCCCTCGCCCTTGAGGCGCTTACCCGTATGCTCGTCGTACGCCATAATCTTACCCGTGCGTATGCACCCCTCGCCATCCACTTGCCAGAATACTGCGCGGTCGGCGATGCCACCAACATAGTACTCATCTGCGATGTGTAGCGCCCTCTCGCTGCCATAGCGGCTCTCGAGCCATGCGAGGTATGCGCAGTTCTCGCTCATCGTAGCATCGAGCACCCTACGCGGCAACCCCGCAGAGGCTCTCTTGGGCGGTGGAGGAGTATGGGGGCGTTCTCTGTTCTCCCGTTCTCTATCCCTATGGTAGAGAACATGAGAACACTTCGTTTCACGCTTCCAAGGGTTATCAGTAAAGTATTGATGTGGTGTATAGTGATAACCACACTTATCAAGACGATTACACTTACCTACATTATCATTGATATATGTATTATTATTCTCGGTATCAATATAACGAGTAAATACATTTTTTCTACCACACTGAGGACATACATGGCGTGTACTGCGCCCTCGGTATCTCTCTAACTGATATCTATATTGTGTCATAGTGATATTGTATATTATATACGTCATTGCGAGGGCTTTAGCCCGTGGCAATCTATTTCACAGCAGTAGATCCCCACGTCGCTTCGCTCCTCGGGATGACGATTTCTTTTTGCTGTTCTCTGTTCTCTACTATAGGGATAGAGAACATGAGAACAGAGAACATTAGCCACTAATCTTGTTTCAATAGTCTGTGAACGGCAGAAGGCGTTTTATACCCAAGTTCCTCGGCTATCTGTCGGTAACTCATGCCCTCGTCTCGCATGGCGCGGGCTTGCTCAGCCCTCTCGTCGCGCTCCTCGTTGCGCTCCTTGAGCATGGAGAAGGGTACTCGCTCGCCCGTGGCCTCGAAATTGAGCGATGGCGTGAAGCGTAACTCGAACGAGTCGTGCTTATACTCCGAGGGTAGGTAGTTGCCCTTAACAACGCATAAGTGCCTGATATCGTGGCGCATAGGGTCGGGGCGTAACTCCATAAGCAGTCGCATCTTAGCCTCAAAACCCTGCGAGCCTATGGCGTTATGCTTCGATGGCGCGAGGCTCTCGGTGCGCTTGCCCGTATGGTGGAGGAAGATGACCAGCGTGTTGTACTTCACGGCCAACTGCGAGAAGTTATTCAGGAAACTGCGCACGCGGTTGTTCTCGTTCAAGGGTCCCGTGTATAGGTCGGCAAAGGCATCGACGATAACGAGGTCGCGGGGCTTATCTTCGAGCATCGCCTCGAGGTTCTCGATGAGGTTGTCGGTGTCGAAGATGAAGTCGAGTGTGGCGTATGCCTCCTTGGGCGTGCACAACTCCTCCAACTGCCTCTGCATCAGCGCACCTATGGCTGTGGCATCATCCTCTGTGGAGATGTATATCGCGCTGTGGTGCTTGGGGTGCAGTTCGAAGCCGAGGTATCGCTTCGCGCCCGATGCCACCGCCATGGCGAGGGAGCGCAGAAGTGTCGACTTGCCCGAATCCGACGAACCCACAAGGGCTGCAACACCCACCCTCGGAAGTAGTGGCGAGAGGAGGTAGTCCATCTCGTCGGTTGTCGAGCATAGCATGTCGAAGCCGTTTACGAGATACTTGCGGAAGGTCTGCTTCTCGGCCTCCTCGCGCTCGAGCATCTTGTCGATGAGTTGTTGTGTCTCGCGGCGCAATGCCTCAACAATGTCGTTGTTTTGAGTCTCATTCATAGTTTTACTTTTTAATTATAGGGTTTATAGATGTCGAGAGGTGGTGTACAACCATTGAACTCTCGATGCAAATATACACCATGAATGAGGTTTTGTCAAGGGTTTTTGGCTAAAAAATTTTACTTCAAAGGTTAAAGCGTTGAATTTGAGAGAGCGGGGATTGAAGGGTTCTAAAGGGTTCTAAAGTGGTAGAAGGGTTAGAGAGGGTTCTAAAAAGAAAAGTCCCCTTTTGACCCTTTTAGACCCTTGTCCGCGCCAACGCAAAAAAAAACTCCCACAGGTGTTACCCTGCGGGAGTGCTCTCTTATATAGACTGCGTATTAGTTACACTTTGAGTAGCCGCAAGCCATACATGTCAAGCAACCATTCTGGTATGCCATGTTCTCCTGACCACACTGGGGACAGCGACCCTTACCGCGTGTACCATCCTTGATGTACTGCTTCAACGCACGCTCAACGCCATTCTTCCATGTGTTGATGGTCTCCGAGTCGAGGTGCAAGCCATCTACGAGCTGCACAACCTTGTCGATAGGCATGCCGTAGCGCAATACGCCAGAGATAAGCTTCGCGTAGTTCCAGAACTCCTCGTCGAAGAGGCGTGAGATACCACCGATGGTGTTGATATAGCCGTAGCGGTCCTGATACTGGAAGTCGTAGCGCTTAGTGCCGTCAGCCTCCGTAACCTTAAGGATGTTACCGTGAGTGATGGTCTTGGGGATGTACATAGCATCCTCCTCAATCTTACCTGTAAAGATCTCGTAGGGGCGGTCATCCTGCTTACCTACGAAGGCAATCCAATCCTCCTTGCCGTTCTTGAAGCGTACGATGTCGGCAGGGATAGACTCGGGGCGACGCATGCCGCTTGTGTTCGAGCAGTTCTTCTTGCTCTTATCCTTAGCGTTTACGTCGAGCAATACGCCATCGCGGCAGCCGTCACGGTATACGGTGATACCCTTACAGCCACACTCCCATGCTGTGCGATATACATCTGCTACGAGCTCCTCGGTAACCTCGTTGGGGAGGTTTACGGTAACAGAGATTGAGTGGTCCACCCACTTCTGGATAGCACCCTGCATCTTCACCTTGGCAACCCAGTCGATGTCGTTTGCCGTAGCCTTGTAGTAGGGCGATGCCTTGAGCCACTCGTTGAGCTCCTCCTCCTTGATTGTCTGGAGCTTAGTGGTGTCGTAGCCGTTAATCTCGAGCCACTTGACAAACTGGTGGTGGAATACGAAGTACTCTACGAACTTCTCGCCTGTCTCGTCTACGAACGATGCCACCTGATCCTTGTCCGAGGGGTTAATCTTACGACGACGCTTGTATACGGGGCGGAATACGGGCTCGATACCCGATGTTGTCTGCGACATGAGCGATGTAGTACCTGTAGGCGCGATGGTGAGCATAGCGATGTTACGACGGCCATACTGCTTCATCATCTCGCGCAACTCGGGTGCTGCCTCGCATACGCGCTCAACCATGGGGTTGCCCTGCTCCTTCTCGAAGTTGTACACGCCAAATGCACCACGATCCTTCGCCATCATTGTAGATGCGCGGTATGCCTCCACTGCGAGGGTCTTGTGTACGTTTACGGTGAAGTCGATAGCCTCATCCGAGCCGTAGCGCATGCCGAGTGCTGCCAATATATCGCCCTCAGCGGTGATGCCGAGGCCTGTACGGCGACCCTTGAGTGCCATATCCTTAATCTTCTTCCAGAGCTCGAGCTCCACGCGACGTACATCCTCATCCTCGGGGTCTGAAGCAATCTTGTTGATGATAAGCTCCACCTTCTCGAGCTCGAGGTCGATGATGTCATCCATGAGGTGCATAGCCATTGCTACGTGCTGCTTGAACTTCTCGAAGTTGAACTTGGCCTCCTTCGTGAAGGGTGCGTCAACATAGCTCAAGAGGTTAAGCGCCAAGAGACGGCAGCTGTCGTAGGGGCACAATGGAATCTCGCCACATGGGTTTGTAGATACGGTGCGGAAGCCCTCATCGGCGTAGCAGTCGGGCACGCTCTCGCGGATGATTGTATCCCAGAAGAGTACACCGGGCTCTGCCGACTTCCAAGCGTTGTGGATAATCTTTGCCCAGAGCTTCTTTGCGTCGATATCCTGAGTGTAGATAGGTGCGTCGCTCTTTATGGGGAACTGCTGACGGTATGACTCACCCGCCAAGGCAGCACGCATAAAGTCGTCATCCACCTTAATAGATACGTTAGCACCAGTCACCTTGCCGGTGTCTACCTTAGCGTCGATGAAGCGCTCAGCATCGGGGTGCTTGATAAGCAATGAGAGCATCAAGGCGCCACGACGGCCATCCTGTGCAACCTCGCGTGTAGAGTTAGAGTAACGCTCCATGAAGGGCACGATACCAGTCGAAGTGAGTGCCGAGTTAAGCACGGGGCTACCTGTAGGGCGGATGTGCGAGAGGTCGTGACCTACACCGCCACGGCGCTTCATAAGCTGCACCTGCTCCTCATCCATGCGGAAGATACCACCGTAAGAGTCTGCGGGGTTCTTATGTCCGATAACGAAGCAGTTTGAGAGCGAAGCAACCTGAAGGTTGTTGCCGATACCTGTCATAGGGCCACCCTGAGGGATGACATAGCGGAAGTGGTCGAGGAGCTCGAAAATCTGCTCCTTAGACAATGGGTTAGGGTAGTTGGCCTCGATGCGCGCAAGCTCGCTCGCGATACGGTTGTGCATATCGTGTGGCGTAGTCTCGTAGATGTTGCCGAACGAGTCCTTCAATGCGTACTTGCTCACCCACACCTGTGCAGCGAGCTCGTCACCTGCGAAATACTCCTTCGAAGCCGCTACTGCGTCCTCGTACTTCACAGTCTTAAGTTGTTCATTGTTAGTCTTTTGAGTCATAATTGTATATCGTTATTATTATTTTATTCCATTGTGTTCAGCGTCACATTTAGCCCCTATACTTACTAAAAGTGCGCAATTCGAGTGTACAAAATTCGGTATTTTTTATGTGATTACCCAATTTTTGCACAACTATTTTTTCGACACGTTATCCACAAAAAATAAAAAGATGCGCCACAGCCCCCTGTAACGCATTTTTTGCCTTTAAGCTTTGCGTCCGATGAGCCTTAATCCATATTTGAAAAGCGCCACTCCGATTACGCCTGCTACGATGCCGACCGTAGCACCAAGGAGGATATCCTGTGGGAAGTGACAAGCGAGGTAGATGCGCGAGTAGCAGATGAGTGTCGCTACGCATGCCATGACTATCGTGAACCAACGCTTATCTGCCGCTACTGCCGAGAGTATGGCTATGGCTGTGATTGTCGAGGTGTGACCCGACACCGTGCCGTAGATATATCCCGTGTTGTAGCCGTTAGTTACAAAGTCGAGACCCTCGGGTGTGTGCTGTGGGCGTAGTCGTGCGGGGAACGATGGCCATAGGTCGGCCAAAGGACCCTGATGCTTGAAGATGCCTGCAACCACGTCGGCAAGGAGTATCGCCACGCCAATGGCAATGGCAAAGGCGATGATGCCACGCCAAGAGTGACGTCGCCACACTAAATATATAATAAGTATGTATAGGGGAATCCACATGAGTGTGCCCGACACCTTAGTCATTGCTGTGTCGAGCCATGCAGGGCCGTCAAAGTTAAGGAACTCGAACAACCCCCAATCCCAGGTTACGTTATTCATAGTCTAAAAATGTTAGTAGTCGGCGTACATGGGTAGTCCCGCAGCTACGCCAGTCTCGGCAACGAGCATTGCACTGCACTGCATCACTATCCATACGACGGCAACGATAAGAATCCATTGTCCGATAAATCCCGAGCGTGTCACCATGCGTTGCACCGCGCCGTTGAAGCTCTTGGGCAAGAAGTGGAGCACATATCCGATGTACATAATCACCATCGCCACGCCCGATGCCTCAATCGAGGGTATTATATCCTCTGCGCGGAAGTTCGTTGCTATGCGGTTAATCATGTCGAGGCATAGGTCGAAATCCTCAACACCCATCTTAGGTGCTTGCTGTGCCGAGGCAAAGAGCAACCATCCGAAGGCTACGAGGTGTAGTGTGATGAGCGTAGCACCAAAGCGTACGATAGGGTGCATCTCCTCGCCCCTCTTCTTTGCCCAAGGGTTTATCCTTAGCCATATCTTGTGTAGTGCAAGTGCTAAGCCGTGTAGCACACCCCACGCCATGTAGCAGATGCTCACGCCGTGCCACAAGCCTCCGAGTACCATCGTTAGGAAGAGGTTTATGTAGGTGCGGAATGCACCGCGGCGGTTGCCTCCGAGGGCTATGTATAGGTAATCCTTAAGCCATGTCGAGAGCGATATGTGCCAGCGACGCCAGAACTCGGTTATCGTAGCCGACTTATATGGTGCATCGAAGTTGTCGGGTAGGCGGAAGCCCATCATGAGAGCCACACCCACGGCGATGTCGGAGTAACCCGAGAAGTCGCAGTATATCTGTAGCGTAAAGCCGTATATCGCCAGCAACGCCACCACGCCACTATCGCCCAACTCGCCCTTGAAGGCGGGGTTTACGAAGAGCGCACCGAGTGCTGAGGCTATAACAGCATACTTTATTAGGCCTCCCGCTATGAGTGTCACGGCACGTCCGAAGTCATCACGTGATACGTTCACCTCGCGAGCCTCAATCTGCGGGATAAAATCCTTGGCCTTGACGAGAGGTCCGAGGAACATCTTTGGGAAGAACGACAACAGGAAGAGGTAGTCCATAAAGCGACGCAGAGGCTTAATCGTGCCACGCGAGATGTCTACAACATAGGCTATAGACTGGAATACGAAGAACGATACGCCTGCAGGCACTGCAACGCCCTCGAAGTTGAGTAGTCCATCTTTATAGATGTTCTGCAATACGTCGACAAAGAATCCCGTAGCCTTGAAGTAGGTGAGTATCGCAACATTTATCGCTATGCTCAGTGCCACCCATCCTCGTGTGCCGAGACCTCGCTCGCGGCGCTTTGCCACGCGGTGACCTATGATGTAGTCGCTAAGTGCCACACCTCCCAGCAGTAGTAGGTATATGCCCGAGAGCTTGTAGTAGAAGTATAGCGAGAATAGCGTGATGTACCATGTGCGCAGGTTGGGACGGCGCTTGACGATGACGTATCCTAGTGCAAAGACAAGGAATGCAAAGAGGAAGAAGCCTGTGGCGAGTGTGAGGGGAGATGTGGGATCGTACGTAAAGAGCGACACCACACGCTGCCAAAGGCCACTATCGAACTGTAGAAACTCCATAGTTACTCCTCGTTGTTATCTCGGTTATTTGCCTTGTCGCTCCAGCCGATAGAGTCGATAATGGGGGCTACAGCGTTAATCTGACTCTCGAGTAGCTCCTTTGCTTCGAGCTCCCTCTGTCTCTCGAGCTCTGCCTGGCGCTCCGCCTCGATGCGTGCTGCCTCCTCGCGCTCGAAGAGGTGGGTAAATACTCTGTAGCATATAGCATCCGTGAGGGCTGTTGCTATGCGCTTGCCACCAGCATAGTTGATGTGGGTGTAGTCCTTGGCTGCCCAGCCGTTAGATACGAATGCGGGCATGCCTCCGTGGTTCTGCATCACGCGCGCCGTCTCCCAGAATACCACGTTGCAACTATCTGCCGCAGCACGCTGAAAAGATGTTAGGGCATCTACCGAGCCGATGGGCTCGTAGGCATTTGTCTCGGCGTTCTTCACCCAGCGGTCGCTAACGCCCATAACCAAGATTGCGGCATTGGGGAAGCAACGCTCGGCATAGGCAATCATATCGCGCACCTGGTCGCGGTACTTGCTGTAGCCACGCTGACCCTGCTGCATGATGTTAAGACCATACTGCAATACCACGAGGTCGTAGCCCAAGAACTCATCTATCTGACGGTTTACCGTAGCGCTTGTGCCGAAGATGGCGTGACCGTTGTTGCTACGCACCGAGAAGTTGTCGACCGTCACACCGCCACGACCCTCCAAAGATGCACCGTAGCACATTACACTACCATCAACCACGCGGAGACGGATATCGTCGACGGGACCTTCAATATGAATCTCTCTTACGCGCTCATCGCCAGCGATGGTAAACTCCTTGCGTAGGCTATCGCCGAGGAGTACCTCCACACGGCTTGTGTCGCGGCTGATAAGGAGTATGCGTGCCTGTGTGCATGAGTCGAGTGTGGGGTATGCCCCTACGCTCTGCCAACGTGTTGTGGCACCTGCACCTCCCTCGGCAAGGTATCCCGAGATGAAGAGGCGCTCACGGATAGTCTCGGGGGCATCCTTCGACTTCATCACACTGTATGTCTTCCAATTTGATGATGTGCGCTTGATGGTCTTACGCACGGTAGAGAAGGGTATGTCTGAGGGTATGAATCCCGCGCCACGGCCACCGAAGCGACGCTGTAACTTGTCACGCAGGTCGCATGTCACGATGTCACCCTCGACGAAGGAGTCGCCCATAAATGCTATGCGCACGCTCTGGCCATCGGCAAGCTTTGCGATGAAGTTGTCGAAGCGTGTTGTGGCGAGGGTGTCGAAGTCTTCGAAGTATACATACTGCTGGAGTGCAGGGATCATATCCTCGCTGCGTAGCTTCTGACGGCGCTCATTGGCTGTGTGCTCCACAACCCACTCATAGCGTACGGGTATAGGTTCGGGCAGAGTATCTATGACCTCTGCTGCTGCGAGCTGCATATCCAAGAGGTCGAAGTCTGCAGTGTGGTCCTCCATTGCCTCGGCCATGCTATCCTCAGCACGAAGTGTAGAGAGTATGTCTACGCTCTCGAACTCCATGCCGAACATCTTGAATGGAGGCACAAAGCCTAAGCCCACCATGCCGAGGATTACGGCGAGGGTGAAGCCTGCGATGCGTATGTTTGCGTTAGTGTTTTTCATTTGTGGGGGTTACTTTGTAATGAGGTAGTATACGTATGCTACATAGCAAGCAAGGAATACGAAGCCCTCAAAGCGTGTCATCTTGTCGCGACCGATGACGAGTGCCGATAGCATTATGAGAACCGCAGATGCTACTACAACATAGATATCCGTGAGTGTCACGTCGCCCATCGAGAGTGGTGTGATAGAGCCACAGACACCGAGGATGAGCAAGATGTTGGCGATGTTTGAGCCGAGCACGTTACCCAAGGCTAGTCCAGCGCGACCCTTAAATATAGCCACGAGGCTCGATGCCAACTCGGGAAGTGATGTGCCACCTGCTACGAGTGTAATGGCGATTGTCGACTTGGGTACACCCCATGCAAGGGCGATTGCCGAGGCGCTATCGATGAAGAGGTCGCCGCCAAAGATCAGACCGCACAAACCGAGGATAATCCATACGGGAATGCGCCATGCGGGCATGGGCTTTGTGTTCTCGCTGCTCTCTGCGGGTGTGGGTGTAGCAAGCTGCACTCTCTTTTCAGCGCGTATCATCATCACAATCATAGCGATGTAGCCCAAGAGCAACAATACGCCCTCGATGCGCGAAATATCCTCATTTATAAGCGTTGCCACGAGGAGTGCCAGCGATGCAGCTATGCAGATGGGGATGTCGCGACGGATATTGGTCTTCGTAAAGAGAATAGGCGAGAATATAGCGCAGATTCCGAGGGTGGCAAGGATGTTGAAGATGTTGGAGCCCACGACGTTACCTATGGCCATTGCACTCTCGCCGTTGAGTGCCGAGATGGTACTTACGGTTAGTTCGGGCATCGATGTGCCCACGGCGACGATTGTGAGACCTACGATAAATTCGGGTACACGAAAGCGTGCTGCCAAGGCTGTTGAACCATCGGTCAGCAACATAGCGCCCACGATGATAAGTGCTAGTGATGCTATAAGAATTAGATACTCCATGCTCTATAAATATATATAACTCGGCAAAGTTATAAAAAAAATCGAAATAGATACCTACTATAAAACAAAAAGTGTGGACGGATTTTACTCCACCCACACTTCGCTATAAGTTAATGGTTGTCGCTATCGCATCGATGCGCGAAGAGGCTTCGCTGCGGGGAGGGTCGACTGCACCTTGAGCTGCTTGGCCGAGCTCTTTGCACCGAAGATCTTCTCGATAAGCTCCTCCAAGGGTCGCTTTGTCGATGCGTCGTAGTTGTACAAGAATGGCTCCGACATCCACATCTCCGAGTAGTTGCCGCGGTAGTCCATCGCTACGGCGCACATAACGTAGAGCTTGCCGTTCTCGCCTGTGAGAATCTGAGTGGGTGAGCATGGGTATGTCACGAGGTCCTCGAATACTGCTGCCTCGCCGTATACTGCTACCTCCTGTGCTGAGTAGATGCAGTAGAAGAGGTCCTGAGTAGGCTTCTCTGTGAAGATCTCTGACCACATAGCGTACCAGCCCATAGTCTCGAACATGCCGTAGTTGTAGAAGTAGTCGGGATCGTATGCCTCGAGCTCCATAAGGCTGTAAGGACCGTTGAAGTCTACGCGAACAACGCTATTCTCGCACTCGCTCACTGCGTCGGTTGTGAAGTCGAGGCGGAAGAGGTCGGTTGTAACAACGTCGCCATAGTAGCCGTAGGCGAGGATAGAGTACTCTGTCTCAGGCTTGAACGAGTTGATATGACTATTGATAGTACCCTGATAGCTCTCCATGTAGAACGACTTGTTGCACCACTCGATGATCTCCTCGTTCGACTTGTCGGGCACCTCGTTCTTTGCTACGATAGCCACGGTGTATGGCTCGTTTGTCGATGGTGTGATGATTACGTCTGCCACGCGAACATACTTGTTCTCAATCTTAATGTCGATGGTCATAGATGATGCGCCCACCTCCTCGGTTGTGAAGTTTACAACCTGGGGCTTAGATGCCACCTGAGGAAGACCGTCAACCATCTCCACGGCGTAGATTACCATAGCGTAGTTTGTGCTGCCCTTCAAGAGTTCGCTATACTCCTCGTAGCCCTGCAAGCACATAAGTTCAATGAGTTGGCTGGGAGCATAGCCCGAAGCCATAAGCTGTGCTATCATATCGAGCCATACGCTAGAAACGAGCTCTGCGTAAGCGTCATCTGCGGGTGTATCGCGGTACATATAGTCGCCCTGCTCATACACTGTGAGGTAGTACTTGCCGTCATAGTCTACGGGGTTGATCTTGTACGAAGCATTGGGGCCGCTAATAGCAACATCGACGTCGAACTTTACCTCTGCAAGCTCTTCACCCTCAAGTGTTACCATCTTGTATGTCACGGGCGAAGCCATCCAGTAGTCGTTGTTAGCCTCGTTGAACTCGATAGCGTAAACATAGAGTACATACTCCTTGCCTGGCATCATGCCTGTCCACTCGATTGTCTGCTCGCCCTCGTATGCGAGGTAATTTGCAAGGAAGAACTCGTAGAGGTAAGGTGCACTTACCTGCTCGGCAAAGCCCATGAAGTAGTTGTAGTCATCCTGGAAGAGCTCCTCGGCTGTTGTGATGCCTGCACCGAGGAAGTAGTCTACCTCCGACATGTATGCGATGTATGCATATGCGTCGGTCGAGGGCTTGATGAGTGTTGAGCACGATGTAGAGGTGCTTGCCGTTACCTCGAGCTCAAATGAGATAGCGTCGAACTCAGCCTGCTTAACCGATACCGATACAGTCTCTGCGTTGGGATATGTAACGCGCAAACGTGTCTCGCGAGCCTTGTCCTCGTTGTTGCGTGCCACGGTGAAGGTGAGGGTGCCGTTGTTAGCCTTGAGGTTGGAGATCCACTCTGCCTCGGTTGCTGCAACGATGTCGATGCCCTCGATGCCGTTATTAATTGTGTAAGAGAGTGTTACGTCACACTCCTCGTAGCCTACCTCAACGCTCTCCTTGTCGAATTTCACGCTTGTAGAGGTGTCCACTACGTCATCAATGTCTGATGGTTTACACGACCACGATGCTACGGCGAGCACGATGGTTGCCAATGCGGTAAATAGTCTGAAAGTTGTTCTCATAGTCACGTTTTAAGTTTCATTTTCATGAGCAAAGATATGACTTTTATTGTCTTGGTGCAATAGCGTGTTAATAGTTTTTTGAGAATTTTTCTATATTATGGAGTTTTCTTTTGCAAAATATTACTATATTTGCGACTTGAAGAGGTGTTTTTTTATGAAAACCTTATGAAATAAGACCTCTTGTGAGATGGTTTGGTGTGTGTGAAAAACGAGACAAAAATTATATTTAACAAAATCAAATTTTAACTAACTAATTCTATGAGAACACTTAAGAATTTCTTGATGATGGGTCTTATGCCTATCATGGCTCTTGCTCTCGTTGTTGGTTGTGAGCCCACTCCCGAGGAGCCTAACAACCCCAACAACCCAACAGTCACAAAGGATTCAACAATCAAGTTGGGTAAGACAACCGTTTCTGCTAGCCTTGCTGGCGGTACTTACCTCATTGAGTACTCAATCGAGAACCCTCACCAAGGTGAGAAGATCTCTGCTGAGGCTGCTGAGTCTTGGGTTAAGGACTTCAACTATGGTATTACTGGTGCTCTTGGTTTCACTGTAGAGGCTAACCCTACAGATGTTGAGCGTCAGTGCTTGGTTACTGTAAAGTACCGTTACGCTGAGGATGTAGCATTCGTTGTTAAGCAGGGTGCTGCTGTTAAGGCTGGCTTCGCTTTGGAGAACGTAACTGCTACTTACTTCGACTATACTGTTGACGTAATTCCTGAGAACAAGACTTTGCCTTACATCGTGATGTCTGCAACTCCTGAGTACATCGTTGCTTCAGGCTTCCAGACTGGTCAGGACTACTACGAGGATGACCTCGCATACTTCTCATGGTTGGGTCAGTTCTACGGTATGTCTGCTGCACAGGTTATGCAGACCCGTGCTAAGGTAGGTGACCAGCGTGGTGTAACCGTTTCTGGTGCAACTTCTGGTATTCCTTACACATTCTACTGCTACTACTTCGACTACGACTCAGGTGCATTGCTCTCTGACGTTGCTATGTTTACTGTAGAGACTCCACGTCCTGAGAAGATCGCTGTAGAGTTCACTATGACAACTGAGATCATTGACGGTTGCTTGGTTAAGGCTGATGTTGTTCCTAACGCTGGCTTCCAGGGTGACTACTACTTCGACGTATTGAACAAGAATCTTATCGACTCTTACTTGGAGGACGCTACAATGTCTAAGTTCCTCACTACAAAGGAGCGTGTTATCGAGTACTGGTGGTCTAAGTCTGTTCAGGATATGATGCAGGATATGTCTGCTGACCAGATCATCGCTAACTACACTTGCGTTGGTACTAATCCTGATGGCACTCCTAAGAGCCACTACGAGTTCGAGCTTTTGGCTAACTCTACATACTACCTCTTCGCATACGCAATGGAGGGTAACGCATTCTGCTGCTCAGAGCCTCAGGTTCTCGAGATCCAGACTGGCAACGTTTCAATGTCTGACAACGTGATTACTCCTTCTATCAGCAAGATCACTGCACGTACAGCTACATTCACATTCACTCCTTCAAACGATGACTACTACGTAGCAGGTTGGGAGAAGGCTTCAGACTGGGCAACTTACGGTAACAACGATGCTGAGCGTCAGCAGTACCTCATCGCTAATATGGACTACTACTTGCTCTCTGGCGCACAGTCAACAAACGTCCTCAACCTCGAGGCTGACACTGAGTACGTTCTCTACGCATTTGGTTCACGTGGCGGTGTAGCAACTACTTCACAGATCTTCACAACTACATTCAAGACTAAGTCTGGTGAGGCTGGTAACGTTCAGATCTCATTCGCTGACCTCGGCTACTACGATGCTTCTGACTTCGCAAGCCACTCAGGTTACGAGTACTTGTCTAACTACTCTGGTCTCGCAATCCTCCCACTCGAGGTTCAGTTCTCTGATGAGGAGCACGGTGAGTGGTTCCAGGTTACTTACGATTGGACAGGCCGTTCAGACATCTACATAGACCAGCAGTATATGGATACACTCGTATGGCACATCAACGAGTACGGTGGTATGACT
>JAFZGE010000117.1 GCA_017555545.1 Alistipes sp. | reverse complement strand
GTTGCATATCCTCTGACAAGTTCCCAAGTATTCTATTTGCCTCGGCATAGGCTTGCTGATCATCATCGATCTTTACGCCATTGACATAACAGACATAACCGGGATCTATAGTTGTCGATGCACCGAGTTGCTTATCGCTAAGGTTGAGCGTTACAACCACCCCAATAAGCACCGATGCCGCAACTGCCACTCCTGCAATCCACTTACGATTAAGAGTGAACACTCTGTGACGTCGCGTCTCCACTGGGGTCACAATCTCAACCTTTGATGTCTCCTGACGTAGTGTATCAAACGACACAAGCATCATCTTTACCACCTGATACTCCTCCGGGATATCATCCGTTTCGGCAAAGTAGCGCGCAAGCTCTTGCTCCTCCTCTAATGAGGTAAGGCCATCAAAATACTTGTCTACTAATATTTTAATTCTACTTGACTCCATAGTTCATCAACTTTATTAGTTGTTCTCTCACGCTCTTTCGAGCCCTTGAGATATTAACCCTGACACTCGCTTCATCACTCTCGAGTAGACTGGCTATCTCATCCATTTCGTAGCCCTCAATATCTCGCATATGTATTGCCAGACGTTGTTTCTCGGGTAACTGCGATATAAGCCTACGAGTGATCATTGCCATATCGTTTGTTGTTGTCTCGTTGTCGCCATCCGCCATTGCCGTTATCGACTCTACACCCATAAAGCTTTGTACTCTTTGCTTCGCGCGTTGGCGGTCTATTGCAAGGTTATGTGCCATGCGACAGACATAGGCTCGAGGATATTGGCTTGCAAGCACTGCATCGCGGGCTCTCCAAACCCTCTCGAACACATCCTGCACAATATCTTCTGCCTCGACATCATCCGTTATGATGCTTCGAGCCAGGCGATACACCGTGTCGCGTAGCGAGTTTACAAACTCAACATATTGTGTTTCGGTCTTCAAAGTCTGAGGTTTTATTCTGTTTTCTGTCTATATAACGAACAACTGCAACAAATGTAACATCGCAACGCCACTTTTTTTCTGGAATATCACAAAGATGATGAGTGATACTGCAAATTGTAGTTTTTATAAACGATGTATGCAAATATAAGAAAAATATTGTATCTTTGCCATATATTGGATGTGGCAAATAGGGTAGAGAGGAGAAAAAAAAGGGCGTCAGCAGATTATGCGACGCCACAACTGTGACTCCGAAAGGATTCGAACCTTCATCGTAAGAACCGGAATCTTAAATTCTATCCATTGAACTACGGAGCCGTGGCACAAAGATACTATTTATTTTTAAATATAGAGTAACCCGAACTACTTTTGGACGGTCTTGAACCGCCTACGACACAAAACCGACAGTGAGCATGACAAACAAGTTCAATAACTGGGAGCGACTTGAGCGCGTTCTGAAGTATGTCAATATGACCGCCAATGCCTTTGCAACACACATAGGCATTCAGCGTTCTGAGAACATATACCACATCAAGCGCGGAGCATTCGGCATCTCCGAGGAGCTAGCTGAGCGCATCACGGCGCACTTCCCAGAGATAAACCCCACATGGCTACTCTCGGGCGTTGGCGACATGTTCATAAACCAGACATCAAACAAGAGCATCGTACCATTCTACGAGCGCGGCATAGAGCAACTGCTCAACCAGGAGAGGGAGACCAAGCCAACAAAGGTGGGCAAATACCAACTCCCATATGAGTGCGACTGCGATGTTGTTGTGAGAATCAGCGACCGTTCGATGGCGCTACCAGGCACAGCAGCCACAGACCTCTTCCTCAAGCACATTACGACTGGGGAGATGATCCAGGGCAACGAGTACCTCATTATGTTTGATGACCAGATCTTGTGGCGTAAGATACGACACATCAAGACCGCACCCGACAAGTGGCGTCTTGTGGCATACGACAGAGCCGAAACGCCCGATATTATCATCGACAAAAGCAACATCTGTCGCGTATGGCGTGTGATTACACGCATGGCGATACTAGTTAGTTAAACCGCAACTTTAATTAAGCGAAATAAAATACGTTATTATGAATATCTTATCTATTACATGGGATTGGAATCCCACACTCTTCGAAATCGGAGGTTTAGACATTCGCTGGTACGGCCTCATGTGGGCTCTTGCCATCTTGGTTGCCGAGCGCATATGCTACTTTACATTTAAGCGCGAGGGTCTACCATCACAGACTCTCGAGTCGGCATTCATCTGGATTGTATTGGGTACATTCATCGGTGCACGCGTTGGCCACTGTCTCTTCTACGAACCCGAGACCTACCTCGCCGACCCATTGCGCATCATCACAGGCATCCGTGAGGGTGGCATGGCGAGCCATGGTGCTACAATCGGCATCTTCCTCGGCATCTGGATCTTCTGCAAGCGCAATCGCCTCCCATTTGTGTGGGGCTTGGACCGCATTGCTATCGTAGCACCCTTGAGTGGCGCAATCATCCGCTTTGGCAACCTCTTCAACTCTGAGATCGTAGGTCTCCCAACAGATATGCCATGGGGCTTTAAGTTCCCCCTCTGCATGGAGGATCGCGCAATCGAGACACTTGCTGATGTTCCTGCACGCCACCCAGCGCAGCTCTACGAGGCATTGTGCTACATCCTCGCTTCGGCAATCATCTTCTGGCTCTACTATCGCCACGACTTGGGTCGTCGCCGTCCAGGCTTACTCTTCGGCGCAGCGATGATTGGCATCTTCCTTCCCCGCTTCTTCATCGAGTTCTGCAAGGAGCGTCAGGTGGCATTCGAGGAGGCTCTTCCTCTCGATATGGGTCAGTTGTTGAGCATTCCATTCATCATCTTGGGCATCGTGGTTATCATCATCGCCATGAAGCGCCCCGCAGTTGCAGATGTTAACGCCGTAGTAAACAACGCTAAGCGTTTCTATGCGAGCGAGGAGAAGAAGAAGCGTAATAAGAAATAGGTTATCGCATCTATGGTTAACGAAGTAAACAACATAATCTTCAATACGCTTATCGCAGAGCGCGCCATACACCTACCAGGCGTTGGCACACTCTCAGTCGTGCGCAAGAGTGCAGAGATGGCATCAAGCAATGCCATTATCCCTCCAACATACGCTGTGGAGTTCTCATCGTACACAACAGCGACATCGGTTATAGAGGTTATCGCACGCGAGGCTGAGATAGAGAGTGTAAAGGCCGAGGATATCTACTCTCGTTGGTTGGAGAAGGTGCGCACAGAGTCGACACTCACCATCGAGGGCGTGGGCAAGCTGCAGAACAAGAGTTTTGTGACAGATAGCGCCTTCATCTCGTTATTCAACCCCGTAACCACACCCATAAAAATTAAGCGACAGAAAAACAAGGCTGCAATAACAGCCGCTCTTGTTGCCACATTTATCGGTGTAGGCGTTGTGTTTGGTGCTGCGGCATGGTTTTTCTTTAATGAGTCACCAGCTCCCGTTGCCGAGACTGCAGAGCCCAAGGATATCGCAACTACAGAGATTGCCGAAGTCGAAGATATCACCGTCAACGAGATAGTCGAGGAGGTCATTCCTGAGGAGACTCCCGAGACTGAACCCATTGTGGAGGAGAGCAGCGACTGGACTAAGAGTGCGGACATTCGCCATTGGGTGATTGCGGGCAGTTACTCGACCCCTGAGAATGCAGACATCGCCGTAAAGGATATCATGTCAAAGCACGACGGCATCTACTGCAGCATCTTTGGTTTGGGCAAGATGTACGCCGTGGCTATTTATGGCAGCAGCGAGCGCGAGGAGTGCGATGCATTCATCCGCGAGCACAGCAACGAGTTTAATCAGATATGGGTATTTACGCCAAAAGCGAATAGATAAAGATGTCACTATCCCGATTGCTTATATCGTTTATTGATACGCTCTATATCAAACCATTAGAGCGTGTCATTTCACGCCAAACTTTCGGGTATTTCATCTGTGGCGCTGCCAATATGGCACTTGATACGCTTTGGTACTTTGTTATCTACCACTACATCATCCTTGAGCGCAATGTCGACCTCGGGGTGGTGGTCATATCGCCACATATCGCAGCTCTTATAGTAGTCTTCCCTATCACCTTCTTCACGGGCTTTCTGCTTAACCGCCACGTTGCCTTTCGCGCCACACACCAGCGCACCACGAAGCAGTTGTTCCGTTATGCGCTGTCGGTTGTGGGCTCGATACTACTAAACTATGCACTAATGAAGCTCTTTGTAGACCTCTGCCACATATGGCCAACGGTTGCAAAGATGCTCACGACGGTCATCGTTGCGACATACAGCTACTTGGCGGCGAAATATTATAGTTTCACACACACCAAAAGTTGACAATAACAATCTAAAACCTTATACCCACTATGGAACATCTATGGACTCTTTTGGCAATATCGTTTGCCATCTCAGCAGTAGGCTGGATCTATTTTGTCTACTTCTTTAGCATCGGCTACGGTCTATCAATCTCGGCACTTGCTGCGGCTACAGCTGTAATCTTCCGAGATCACTTGACCATCCCCTCGGCAATATTGCTCGGCGTGCTCTTTATCTATGGCATACGCCTAGCAACATACCTCCTTATCCGTGAGCGCAAGTCTGCCTCATATAAGAAGATTCTCTACCAGCCCGAGATATCGCAGCGCAAACCCTTCTTCGTTATGGTGATGATCTGGATATCTTGTGCATTGCTCTACGTAGGCCAGATTAGCCCCGCAACATTCTACCTCGCAAACCTCGCTGATGGCGCTGCAGTAAATGAGTGGTGGATGTGGGCAGGTGCTGTTGTAGCAGCCTTAGGCGTTGTTATCGAGATGATTGCTGACGCCCAGAAGAGTGCTGCAAAGAAGATCAACCCCAACCGCTTCGTTAGCCACGGTTTGTATCGCATCGTGCGCTGCCCCAACTACTTTGGCGAGGTTTTGATGTGGACAGGCAGCTTCATCGTTTGCATCGGTGCTTGCTGCACAGCATGGCAGTGGGTTATCGCAGCCTTGGGCTATATCGGCATCGTGTACGTCATGTTTAGCGGTGCACGCCGCCTCGAGTTGCGCCAGTTGGAGGTCTATGGCAACGATCCCGAGTTCCAGGCCTACATCAAGCGCACCCCAATCATTCTTCCGCTTGTGCCCATCTACAGCGTAGCCAAGCACAAGTGGTTACAGGCTTAGAAACAACAAAATGCCGTCGAAATCTCGACGGCATTTTGTTTTATGATATAGTATGTAACGCGACCTAAACTACTCATTGAGCTCCAACCAGCGCATCTCCTTCTCATCGATTAGCGAGACAAGTTCCTCGATACGCTTCGAGATCTCGGTGATGCGGTCGTAGGGTAGTGTGCCCGATGAGAGCTCTACCTCCAACTCTGCACGTTCCTCGCCATGTGCTGCAAGGTCCGCCTCAATCTGTTCCAACTCGCGCTGCTCCTTATACGAGAGCTTGCGTTTCGAGGTGTCGTGTGTGCGTTGCTGAGGCTTCGCGGGTGCTGCAACTCGCTGCTTTGCACGCTCCTCATCCTCCTTCTCCTTCATATACTCACGATACTCGCTATACTTACCCACGAAGTCCTTGATGCGACCCTCACCCTCAAATACAAAAATATGATCGACACTCTTATCGAGGAAGTAACGGTCATGCGACACTATAAGAAGACAGCCCTTAAACTCCTGCAAGTACTCCTCCAAGACGTTCAGTGTCATGATATCGAGGTCGTTCGTTGGCTCATCCAGAATAAGCATATTGGGATTGCGCATAAGCACAGTCAAGAGATACAAACGACGTTGCTCGCCACCACTCAAGATGTCAACACGCTTATTGAATGTCTCGTGTGGAAAGAGGAAGCGGTTGAGATATGTCGTAGCCGAGATAGCGTGGCCATCCGACGCCTTAACAACATCCGCAATATCCTGCACGCACTCCAATACTGTCTGGCCAGGCTTAAACGAGATACCGCGCTGCGAGTAGTAGCCAATGCGCAATGTCTCGCCATGCTCAATAACGCCAGAGTCGGGAGCGATAGCCTGAGCCATAAGATTAAGGAAGGTAGTCTTACCCACGCCATTAGAGCCCACGATGCCGATGCGCTCGCCACGCGTGAACTTATACGAGAAGTTATCAAGCATCTTACGACCCTCAAACGAGAGGTTTACATCCATGCAGTCGATAATCTTGCGACCGAGGCGCGATGTGGCTACATCAATCTCCACATTCGATGTCGCGAGGCTCACCGAAGCCCTCTCTTTGAGGTCGTAGAAGGCATTTACACGATAGCGAGCCTTACCCGTACGAGCTTGTGGCGTACTTCGTATCCACTCCAACTCTCTACGCATCAGGTTGCGCGACTTGTCAATCTCGGCCTGCATATTTGTGTAGCGTTCCTCGCGCTTCTCGAGATATTCGGTGTAGTTACCACGATAGGCGTATAGACCACCGCGGTCAATCTCCATAATGGTATTACATACGCGGTCGAGGAAGTAGCGGTCGTGCGTAACCATGAGCAGGGTGCATCGCGAACGCTGGAGATAGCCCTCAAGGTACTCGATAATATCGATATCGAGGTGGTTGGTGGGCTCATCCATAATAAGGAAGTCGGCATTCTGCAGCATCATGCACGCCAAAGCCACACGCTTTGCCTCGCCACCCGAGAGCTCACGCATAGGCTGATTTAGGCGCGTTAGCTTCAACGATGTCAACACCTGGCGGATGTTCTGCTCGATAGACCAGCCATCAGTAGCATCCATGGCGGCAATGGCACGCTCCAAACGCTTGGGGTCACCACTCTCCACCGCCTGCTCATACTCAATAATCGCGGGCGAGAGGTTACTCATGCGCGAGTATACCTCCTCGAAAATTGTGTTATCGGGATTGAACGCCGTATTCTGGTCGAGGAACGCCACGCGAATGTCGCGCATAAACTTACCCTCGCCACCACGATCGGAGTGCTCAATGCCCGCCAATATCTTCAACAACGACGACTTACCCGTGCCATTGGGCGCAACCAACGCAATCTTATCACCCTCGTTGATATTGAAGCTGATATTACTAAAAAGCACTCTATCGCCGTACGACTTTGATATATTTTCTACTTGCAGATAACTTGCCATATATTTGGTAGTTATATTGTATTAATTTTGGTTTAACTTCAGGTCAAATGCTTCGCGCAGGCCACTATCATAGCGTATAGTGCCGACATGCTCAAAACCCATCTTATTGAGTAGCGCAAGCATGCGCACGTTGCCCTCATGCGTATCGATACGGAAGTCTGCAACGTCATGCTTCAAGGCAAACTCGCCCGCGAAGTTCATCAGCTCGATTGCTACACCTCTGCGGCGTGACTCCCCAAGCACACACAAGCGATGCACAACAACATAGTTGTTCAAAGTATGCCACTTACTACTCTCAATTTGGTTATACGCCTCCTCGCCTGTGAGCACTACAGCCTCATAACCCACAACAGCGCCGCCATCGTCACAAGCGACATATCCCACACCCGCAACGATATCCTGCTCGATAATCTCCTTAGAGGGATAGCCATCCTGCCACTGGTCTATACCCAACTCGCACAACGCCACCTGAGCACTGCGAACAATGCCCATTATCGGCTCAATATCTTCGTATCTGGCTTGGCGTATTAGCATCTTTTGCGTGAGATCTCTGCTATCTTGCGATAGATGATAAAGAAGTTAAAGAGCGTCACAACCACCGTCAACAATAGACCCGCAACAATAGATGAAGCAGGAGTTGCCGCGAGTGTAATGCCGAACAACTTACCGAGGTAACCCATATAGGCGCTCTGCACACACGACACAGCCACAATGCTGATAAGATATATGCTCACATCGAGTATCATCGCCATAAGAATATATGGCATAGCAACATAGGTGGGCTTATATCCAATTAGCACGAGGTTCTCAAGCTTGTTGATATTCTTCTGCAATAGCAGGTAGATGCTGAGCGTAAGGATAATAATTGAAAGCAGGCTGAACACAGCACCGATGCCCACAATAACCACCACGCAGACCTGGAGCAAGAACAATGCCTTGCTACTCTCCGAAGGTTTATCCTCAGCCACAAAGCCATGCTCCGACATATACTCCACAACCTCTGGTGCGCTTGGATTCTGCACCTCGAGGATAAGACGCGTAGCATCGCCACTATAGTCGTTAGAGTAGTAGCCATTAGCCCACGACATAAACGACATGGGAACAAGGATTGTGTTCAAACGATCCGAGAAACCAACGACATAGCCAGTATAGTAGTCGACATAGCCATTTCCCGCGATACGAAGACTAATCTCCATGCGCTTAATCATCTCCTCGGTGATATTGGGCAATCCCTGAGTCTGGCTAAAACCGAAGTTATAGAGATTCAAGTAGTTGCGAGGAAGGATAATAGGGATAACATCATCGCCACTGCTGTAGCCCCAGTCCTTGCTATCAACATCGATAAACTCATCTGGCACAGACTCAAAGAACATCATCGTTGAGAGCTTCTGACCCTTGAAGTCGATGCCACCATCTACTCTAAACTTCGAAGAGGCAAAGACGCCGAGATTCTCTACAAACGCCTCACCGCGCAACTCCTCAATCTCCGCCTCTGTAATCTTTGGTGTTGCACCACCAACACGCTCTACGGGGCGCGAGATAATCATATAGTCGTTACCGATGAGCGATGACTGACCAGTGAGCAACGGGCTAAGGTCGCTGTAAATCTGCACACCCGCCAAAATAACCGCCATACCAATGAGGTTAGCGACAAAGAATACAGCTAACTCAAAAACACTAATGTGCTTACGCAATAGCTTCCAAATAAGTCTCATAAGCGCAATGTTTTATCGTAGTCCATATTCATATGCTTACCGATGGATGTCGCCACCACAGCAGCACCCTGAGCACCCGCCTCACGAAGGATTATATCGCGCATGATGTCACTATTCTTGTCATCGAGGTGCGAGATTGGCTCATCGAGGAACAAGAAATCGTAGGGCTGGCACAAGGCACGAATAAGTGCCACGCGCTGCTGCTGACCATATGACATACGATCGATGCGTGCGTGAAGTTTGTCACCGATGCCCAACTCCTCGAACCACGCCTTAATCTGGTCGAGCGTGCGGTGCTTGGTGATGCGATTCTTAATCTCGATGTTCTCCAACGCCGTAAGCTCACCAAAGAGGCGCAAATCCTGAAAGAGGATGCTTATATTGTTTTGGCGAATGTCGCACCAACGATTGATATCGTAGCGCTTAACATCCTCGCCATCAAACGATATAAGGCCTCGGTAGTCACCGCGCTGACCATAGAGATAGCTACACAACGATGACTTGCCCGTACCCGATGCCGCCTCGATGAGATAGGTCTTACCCCTCTCCAAAATGGCATCGGTGTGCCAAATATCCGATACGATGTCGCCACGCTCAGCAAATATCTCTGGCACAACAT
>JAFZGE010000116.1 GCA_017555545.1 Alistipes sp. | reverse complement strand
GGAGTGTAGATATCTGCTTGCGGTTGAGGGCGTATAGCTCGATGGTTGTGCCCATGCTATATATCGCCAGTTCGTTTGCCACCGTTGCGCTGAGTATCAGGTCGCCCGCCTTGATGCGGTTCATGTCGCCCGAGTAGAGGTGCTTGTCGATGGGTATAACGTCGCAGTAGGCGGTGTCGATGCCTCGCAGCGAGATGGTCACGCGATGACCATTTGCCGAGGCCATCACGCTCTGCTCGATGTAACCTGTCGCTGCGGCAACACCCTCGGTGCTTGCCAAACGCTCATAGTCTATCGTCTCGCGGTCGAATGTAGTGCCTCGCAGGGGCACAATCTCAATGTCAGCATCGACGGCGCGGTTATACTCCGTTATGGTTGACGTAAGTCCGTCGAACATCGCCATAAGGATGATCATCGCGGCGGTGGGTATCGCTACAGCGAAGAGACTCACCAGCGCAATGATGTTTATCACCGAGTGTGACTTCGGTGAAAACATATAGCGACGTGCAAACTTAAACCAGACCATAGTGCGCCCTATCTGCTACTTGCTCAAGAGGTTGTCGATGTTCTCGATATACTCGAGTGAGTCGTCGATGAACCACTCCAACTCGGGAACAACCTTGAGCTGATTGCGGATGCGTGCGCCGAGCATTTTGCGGATGAGCCAGCTCTGCTCGTTGATAGCCTCGAGGATGGCATTGCTACGCTCGAAGGGGAATACGCTAACGTAGATCTTTGCGTATGCCAAGTCGGGTGATACGCGAACCATGGTGATGGTTACGAGTGAGCCACGTGTGGCATCTGCCATCTCCTTCTGTACGATCTCTGCGATGTCGCGCTGCAAGAGGCGCGCAATCTTCTGCTGTCTTGTTGAATCCATTTTCTTATACTTTTTTCGTTGTTATATACTTATCTGTGAGAGCGTTGTCTCAATTATTTACGTTGTGCGGGTGCAGATGTTCTGCTACCACCACTCGACATAGAGTTAGAGCCGCCATAGTTAGACTGTGCTGCCGAGAAGTTGAATGTCTTCATAGGCTTCTCGCGCTTGGGGCGTACTACGTACCACGCGTCGAAACCTTGCTTGTTGAAGCGCCAGCCCAAGGTGAGCATCACATTGATGTTGTCAACGGGAGAGCGCAACGGAGTGTAGTAGAAGGGGTTCTCCTTGCCATCCGTAGTGTTTGAGTAGTACTTGTTTCGGTTCTTCATAAGGTCTGAGTATCCGAAGTTGTACTTTGCCTTGAGACCAAACTCTACCTGACCGAGCAATACGGCGAAACCTGCACCGCCCGAGAGACCATAGCCGAAGCGGTTGTCGCGTGGCACTTTCCACTCATACACGCCTCCAGGGTAGCGGTCGTTCTCGTAGCTATATGTCGAAGATATGTTGAACGAGAGCACGAATGCTGCCTCGACAAAGAGGCGCAAGCGGTTATTTGCCAAGTAGAAGTGGGGTTGCCACACGATTGGCAACATTAGCGAGTTCACATTGCGGGTGTAGTACTGATAGGTACGAATCTCCTTATCATCCTTCATCTCGGCGGTGTAGCCGTAGCCATAGTGAAATCCTCGCTCGAGGTATTCGAGGTCGACACCCACACAACCCACAAAACGGGGTTTGTCGCTATAGTATCGCCATGAGATACCTGCGCTCTCTGTCCACCACAGCCATTTTGTCTCCTCGGCAGGATAGATACGGACATTGCTCAGTCCTGTACCTCCCGTAAGTGTTAGTGTGTGCTGAGCTGTGGCACGCTCCGCGCCCATCAGGCTGAAGAGCAGTACCATTAGCACCAATATGATTTTTCTATTGCGTTTCATCGCGTAAGTTGTAACTGTTTTAGATATTATCTGCGCATGTTGCCGCGGCCACCCATGCCACCCATGCCACTCATGCCGCCAGTGTTGGTGTTTGTGCTGAGACCGCCAGTAGAGCCACCCATGCCGCCCATACCGCCAAAGCCACCGAAGCCCATGTTGTTAGAGTTCTGGTTCTGCTTGTTAGCCTCCTCCTTGCGCTTCTTCTCGCGCTCCTCATAGAGCTTCTTGAGGCGCTCATCCTCACGGTCATTGAGCATCTGGACAACAGACTCCATGGTCACAGGTGCAAAGAGCTTGTCCATGTCTACGTCGATGTCGAACTCCCAATTTGCCTTGGTTGTAATGGTCTCTACGCCCTCCTCGTTCTTGTAGATCTCGGTGCGCTCGGGCTGACGCATGAGCACCATGTCGCCCGTATCCCACTTGCCATTGCCGTTCATATCCTCCACCACGCGGAGCATGATGTCGCCAGGTGAGATATACTCAAATACGTAGTCGCCAGGTGTTACATCCTTCAACTCCTTCTGCACCTTGCCCTGAGCATTTGTGAACTGCAGGATGTAGCGTGCTGTGGGGTGTGTTCCACGCACCTTGACCTTTACGATAGCATACTTCTCGGGGTCGGATGCTGTGTATGTGCACTTGATGGTGTCGTTGGTCTCGCGCGCAACATTCTCGAACATGCCAGCGGGGAGCATCAACTCATATTTCGCCTTGGGTTGCCAGTCGGCACGCAACGTGAACTTGCGGCGGTTGATAGAGTCGGGGATGATCTCATATTTCGCCACCTGAGGCTCGGGGTTCTCATCTGTAGTCATGGTGAACGATATCGCTGCGGTGTCGAACTTGGTGAGAGGATAGTCGAAGTCGAAGTTGACGTGTCTATCCTTGTTTACCTCGCTCGTTGAGGGGATGTTCACCTTGAAAGGGTTCTCCTTCTCGGGCTCTACCCACTCCTCGCCATTCTTGATAGCCTTTTCCTTCTCCTTCTCTAGGCGCTCACGCTCCTGACGCTCCTCCTTGCTCTCCATATAGACCCATGTCAAGCGGAGCTTATCCTCCGACTCAACGAGGTTGTTGATCGAATCGTGCTTGAAGTAGGTGATACGACCCTTGATGGTGTCGGGGAGCTCCTCTGCGGGGATGTCGAACCACAAAGCTACGGTGTCGCGTGTGATGTTCTGAGGATCGTAGATAACCTTGTCCGAGGGTATAGAGTCGAACTCCACCTTTGTCACCTCGGGGTACTCTGAGCCGAAGTAGAGCATCGCCTTGTGACGGTTGATGCGCTCCTGGTTGCTGAGCACCTGGCGTGTGAAGCGGCGATCCTTGAACATGCGGAAGTAGAGCTGTGGCTCAGCCGAAGGGTAGTGACGCAATGAGTCGTACCAGATGCAGAAGCCTGGCATCTCCATGGGGTTGTATGTGCTGTCGAGGAAGCCAATCTGGTCTACCGAGGGCTCATACTCCATGTTGTTGTTGGTATCCTCGAAGGCGTAGATGCGGTAGTTCACGGGCTTGAGGTTCTGCGCGATGAAGATGCCGTTCTTCTCGGCGCGCGAGATAACCTGAGGCTTATACTTGAACATCGTCGAGTCCCACTCGTTGGGGCGCTCCACGCTGTCGGCAATGAAGAAGTAGAT
>JAFZGE010000115.1 GCA_017555545.1 Alistipes sp. | reverse complement strand
GGATTATGAGTCCGCTGCTCTAACCAACTGAGCTATGGGCCCAACGTTTTCACGTTTTAGTGGGGCAAAGATAATACAAATTTCGCAATGCGCAACATTGTCGGATGATTTTTTCGGCGAAACGGCCCAATTTGGTGATGCTCAACACCGAGGCTTTGTGCTGAATAAACACTTCTCTATGGGTAAAATGGTGTAAAAATCACGGGGATTGCCCCTTTACATCTTTGATGTAAGCATTTTTTTTATACCTTTGTCGATTATTAGTTCAAATAGGAAGAATTCAAAACTTATTTATATGATGAAAACCTTTACAAAGTTCGTTTGCCTTGCTGTTGCGCTCTTTAGCTTCAGCACGCTCCAGGCGCAGGATGGTGCCGTTGAGGATAACGAGATCTTCAAGCTCGGCATTGAGGCACGTTTCGACTATCTTAACCAGGCTGTAGATGGCAACCATGACATCGCAGGCTCAGGTTTCAAGGTGCGCTATTTCAACTTGCGTATGGATGGTCAGATTACATCAAAGTTCAGCTACTCATGGCGTCAGCGCTTTAACCGCGCAAACTCATTGAGCGAGTTCGCACAGAACACCGACTGGTTGACTTTGACCTACAAGCCTATTCAGAATTTGTCTATCTCGGCAGGTAAGCAGGTGCTTATGATTGGTGGTTGGGAGTATGATCGCGCCCCCATGGACCTCTACTTCTGCTCAGAGTTCTGGAACAACGTCAACTGCTACCAGATTGGTGCCAGCGTAGCCTTCACAACAACCGATGGTAACGACACTATCCTCTTCCAGGCGTGTCAGAGTCCCTACGATACTGCATCAACATCTGTTGACTACTACGCATACAACCTCTACTGGAGTGGTTCGCACGGCTGCTATACTGCGCTCTACTCATTCAACCTTATGCAGTATGCTCCTGGTAAGTACGACAAGTATATCGCTCTCGGTAACCAGTTCAAGTTCGGCGATGCAAAGTTGCAGATCGACCTTATGAACCGTGGTCCCAAGTTCGAGGATCTTCTCTTCGATAACTTCTCGATCATGGGTGAGTTCTCATACCTTATCGCTGACCGCGTAAACGTATTTGGTAAGGTTACTTACGACAAGATTGGTGAGAGCTCTATCTCTGCTTCAGGTCTTATCCCTGGCACAGAGATCACTCGCCTCGGCGCAGGTGTAGAGTACTATCCTTTGGGTGGTCAGGGCAACCGCGACGTACGCCTCCACGCAGCGTATGCTTATAACATTGGCACAAACTCAAACCCTATAGGCACAGCTTTGGGTAATGGCTCATACTTCACAGCGGGTCTCACATGGCGCATTGATATCATGTCTGCTGCAAAGAAGTTCATCAACAAGGTAAAGTAGAAATTATCTAAAACCTAATAAATAATATGGAGAAAAAAGAGAAAGGCTTTATGAAGTACCTCGCAGGTCTTCTTTGCCTTATTATCGTTGTTGCTATCTTCGGTGGCATCGGTAGTGTGATGGGTCTTCCCAACATGCTCAACACCGTCATGAAGACTGCGCATGACTTGTTGCTCAACACCGTATTCTACCTAATGGCTATCTGCGTTATCACAGGTGCTTTGGGTCGTATCTTCGTTGAGTTTGGTGTTGTTAGCCTCTTGGAGCGTATCTTGCGCCCCTTTATGAAGCCTTTGTTTAACCTCCCTGGTGTTGCATCACTCGGCGCGGTTATGACATTCCTTTCTGACAACCCTGCAATCATCTCGTTGGCTAAGGATAAGCGCTTTAGCACATACTTCAAAAAGTATCAGCTTATCTCACTTACCAACTTCGGTACAGCGTTCGGCATGGGCTTGTTGGTTATTGTATTCATGGTAAGTAACGGCTTCTTCGTAGAGCCTTTCATCGGTTTGGCTGGTGCCTTCATCGGTTGTATTGTCTCTACACGCATCATGCAGCGCTTCGTTGTTAAGGCATACCCCGCATACAAGCAGGAGGATGCTGCAGTTCTTACTGAGGATGACAACAAGGAGAGCGAGGCGGTTAAGGAGACATCGTTCTTCACTCGCGTGTTGAACTCGTTGCTCGACGGTGGTAAGACAGGTGTTGATGTGGGTCTCTCTATCATCCCTGGCGTATTGATCATCTCAACTCTCGTTATGATCCTCACTTTCGGCAGCACAAACGGTGAGTATACTGGTGCTGCATACGAGGGTGTTCAGTTCTTGCCTTGGCTCTTTGGTAAGATCAACTTCATCTTCGAGTGGTTGTTCGGCTTCAAGAGTCCTGAGCTCATGGCATTCCCCATCACATCTTTGGGTGCTGTAGGTGCCGCTTTGGGTCTTGTTCCTGGCTTCGTTGAGAAGGGTTGGGCTGATGGCAACGCTATCGCTGTGTTCACCGCTATCGGTATGTGCTGGAGTGGTTACTTGAGCACTCACACCGCTATGCTCGATGCTCTTGGCTTCCGTAAGCTCACTTCTAAGGCTATCATCGCTCACACAATCGGTGGTCTTGTTGCAGGTATCGTAGCACACTGGTTGTTCGTGCTCTTCGTACTCGTAATCGGTGGTGAGCCCGCTGCACACGAGGGTAGTGCACCTAAGTTGGCTAAGTCAATCACTATCGAGTGGGTTGGCGAGAACCAGGTTAAGGTTGGTGACCGCGTATTTACTGATGAGGCTGGTGATACTCCCGAGGAGGATGGTTCACTCGCACGCGTTATTGCAGCTTCACTCCTCGATGGCGAGCAGAATCTTATTGAGGCTGGCGAGAAGGTAGACGCTGTTGAGTATATCGAGGGCGCTGAGGTCTCTGATGCAAGCCGCGAGAGCTTGTTGAATGAGGTTGCTGCAGGCTTCAAGATGTATCGCGATGCTGTTTCAGAGCGCCACTTCGGTGTTCCTGCTGAGGAGCTCGATGAGGCACAGAGCCTCGAACTCGATAATCTCATCCCCTACAAAATGGTAAAGGAGGAGATTGTTGAGAAGCCCGCAGAGGAGGTCGTTGAGCCCGCAACTGAGGAGTAATCATACTTCGCAATAGAATTGAGAGGTCGTGCAATAATGTGCGACCTCTCTTTTTTATGCCTTGTGACGGGGTGCTGGGCTTCTCTATTATATATATAAATATAGGTATAAAAGGTAGTTTTTGAAAAATGTAAATAATTTTGAAAAATTTTTAATAAAATGTTTGGAGATTAAAATAAAAGCGCTACCTTTGCACCCGCAATCAGGAAGTAACAACGAAACTGATAGCAACTCCGGTTCTTAGAAATATTTTTGAAAAAAAAAGTTATCAAAAAATTTGGTAGTTTAAAATATTTGCCTTACCTTTGCACCGCTTTCCGCTCTAAAAAAATGAGCGACGAAAGTTTAAGAAAATGGTTCTTTGATTTACTGGTTTTCTATATTGAGAGAAAAAGTGTAGTATTTATCTGTCAATTTCCTTTTAGGAAAAATTGAAACAGTCAGGACTCTAACAAAACATTTTAATTTTTTACAATGGAGAGTTTGATCCTGGCTCAGG